>NZ_JBBIAA010000005.1:0-15260 GCF_037482545.1 Pseudokineococcus basanitobsidens
AGATCACCCGCCGGCCCAGCCGAACGGGCCAGACCAGCACGCCCACCCAGCCCCACACCACCCCGTTGACGTCGCCCTCATAGCCTGCTCAGCGCACGGCCGCCCGGCGCGCCGACCAGCGGGCGAGGGCCCGCCAGCCGAGCAGCAGGACGGCGAGGACGACGACCGTCACGACGACGAAGGAGACGGGCGCGCCCTGGCCCGTGGCGAGCCGCAGGACGACGCCGACGACGACGGAGCCGGCCAGGACCACGGCCCCGGCGGGCACGAGCCTCGTCGGGTCCCTGTGCACCCTCGGCACCGCCCAGGCGAGGACCACCCCGACCCAGAAGGGGAGCGCCGTGCCGGCCACCTGGAGCAGCCCCGTGCCCTCGGCGTGGCTGGAGCGACCCACCCCGGCGAAGACGAGGACGGCGAGCAGGTCCACGACGAGCGCCGCGGCCGGGGGGCGCGCCGGCGCCGTCCCGCCCGCGCGGGCGACCACGGGGCGGCTGGGTGCTCGGCGGCTCCTCCTGCTCACGCGTCCCACCGTAGGCTCGCGGCGATGACGAGCGCCGAGGAGCCCACCACCCCGCTCCCCTCAGGACGTGCGGCGGGTCCCTGGGGCCGCGACGGCGGGGTCCGCCGGGTCATGGGCCTGGAGACGGAGTTCGGGATCAGCGCGCCGGGGGAGCCCGGCACCCACCCGATGCTCCTGTCCGGACGGGTCGTGCACGCCTACGCGAACCCCGCGTCCGACGGGGCCCGGGCGACCCGGACCCGCCGCGGCACCCGCTGGGACTACGCCGACGAGGCGCCCCTGCGGGACGCCCGCGGCTTCGAGCTCGACCGCGCCCGAGCCCACGCCAGCCAGCTGACCGACGTCCCGCCGGACGTGGCGGCCGAGGCGCCCGCCGACGTCTCGCCGGACCTGCGGGCCGCCCAGCGCGCCGACGCCGGCTCGGGCCTGCACGTCGCCGAGGAGCTCGAGGACGCCGGGCTCGCGAACACCGTGCTGACCAACGGCGCCCGCCTGTACGTCGACCACGCCCACCCCGAGTACTCGGGCCCGGAGGTGACGACGCCGCGCGACGCGGTCCTGTGGGACCTGGCCGGCGACGAGGTGGCACGCGAGGCGATGCGCCGCATCGCGGCCTCGCCCGGCCTCGGGGACGTCGTCCTCTACAAGAACAACACCGACGGCAAGGGCGCCTCCTACGGGACCCACGAGAACTACCTCATGCCCCGCTCGGTGCCCTTCGGCGACATCGCCCGGGCGCTCGTGCCGTTCTTCGTCAGCCGGCAGGTCGTCACGGGGGCGGGGCGCGTCGGGCGCGGCCAGGAGGGCGGTGCCAGCGGGTTCCAGCTGAGCCAGCGCGCCGACTTCTTCGAGACCGAGGTCGGCCTGGAGACCACGCTCAAGCGGCCGCTCGTCAACACGCGCGACGAGCCTCACGCGAGCGCGGAGGCCTGGCGGCGCCTGCACGTGATCGTCGGCGACGCCAACCTCTGCCAGGTCGCGAACCTGCTGAAGACCGGGACCACGTCGCTCGTGCTCGCCATGGTCGAGGCGGGGGAGATGCCCGACCTCGCGGTGGAACGGCCCGTCGCCGCCGTCCGCGACGTCAGCCACGACCCGTCGCTGCAGCACCTGCTCACCCTGCGCTCGGGCGAGCGGCTCACGGCCGTGCAGCTCCAGTGGCGCCACCTCGAGGCGGCTCGGCGCTTCGTCGAGCGCCGCCAGGGGCAGGACGTCGACGCCGACACGGCCGAGGTGCTCGGCCTCTGGGAGCAGGTGCTCACCGACCTCGAGGCCGACCCGGCGCGCTGCGCACGGCAGCTCGACTGGGTCGCGAAGCAGCGCCTCCTCGACGGCTTCCGGCGGCGGGAGGACCTCTCCTGGGACGCGGCGCGCCTCGCGCTCATCGACATCCAGTACGCCGATCTGCGGCCGGAGCGCGGCCTGCACGCCCGTCTCGTCGGACGCGGCGCCGTCGACGTCTTCCACGCGCCGGCCGCCGTGGCCCGCGCCGTCACCTCACCGCCGGAGGACACGCGCGCGTGGTTCCGCGGCGAGTGCGTGCGCCGCTACGGGGACGAGGTGGCGGCGGCGAGCTGGGACTCGGTCGTGCTCGACGTGGCCGGCCGGGCGTCGCTGCAGCGGGTGCCCATGCTCGAGCCGCTGCGCGGCACCCGGGCGGCCACGGGCGCGCTGCTCGACCGGTGCCCCACCGCGGCCGACCTCGTCGCCGCGCTCTCCGGCGGCCGCTGAGCGCCGGCCTCCTCGCGCCGTCCGGGGCGGTCGCCCCCCGGGTGCGGCCCGGCCGGGCGCCCCGCACCGGGGCGCCTACCATCGGCCCAGCACCGACCGTCCGGCCCCGTGCGGGGCCCGAGCACGCGGGGAGCAGCCATGGCAGGCCAGGAGCAGCGCCGGCACGAGCGTCGCGAGGACGAGCCGGAGGAGGCGCCCGCCCCGGCAGCCGGCGGCGGGCAGGCCTCGGCCCAGGCGGCCGAGCGCGACGCGGAGGTGGACGACCTCCTCGACGAGATCGACGACGTCCTCGAGGCCAACGCCGAGACCTTCGTGCGCTCCTTCGTGCAGAAGGGCGGCCAGTAGCCGGCTCCGCCCCGGTCGGCCGCCGGCCGTCTCGGCAGGACCGCCGTCGGAGGTGCTGGCTAGGGTCGAGGACGTGATGCCCGCGACGCCAGCCCCGCCCCCGGGCGGCCAGCCCGGCCGACTCCCGGCGCCCTTCCTGGTGCCCGGCGGGTCGTCGTTCACCGACTTCGTCGGCAGCCACGACCCCTCGCTGCTCCCCGCCGGGCGGCCGCTGCCGGTCGGCAGCCTCGCGCCCGGGCTGGAGCCGCCGCACGCGACGACGATCGTGGCGCTGACCTACCCGGGCGGCGTCGTCATGGCGGGTGACCGCCGGGCGACCGCCGGCTCGATGATCGCCCACCGGGAGATCGAGAAGGTGTTCCCGGCGGACGCGCACTCCTGCGTCGGGATCGCCGGCACCGCCGGGATCGCGGTGGAGATGGTGCGGCTCTTCCAGGTCGAGCTGGAGCACTTCGAGAAGATCGAGGGCTCCGTCCTCTCGCTCGACGGCAAGGCCAACCGCCTGTCCACCATGGTCCGCGGCAACCTCGGTCTCGCGCTGCAGGGGCTCGCGGTCGTGCCGCTCTTCGCCGGCTACGACCTCGCCGGGCGGCGCGGGCGGATCTTCAGCTACGACGTCACCGGCGGCCGCTACGAGGAGCGGGGGCACCACTCGGTCGGGTCCGGCTCCGTGTTCGCCCGGGGCGCGCTGAAGAAGCTGCACCGCCCCACGCAAGGGGTGGACGACGCGGTGGCGACGGCGGTCGAGGCCCTGCACGACGCCGCGGACGACGACTCCGCGACCGGGGGGTCGGACCTGGTGCGCGGCATCTACCCGGTGGTCGCCGTCGTGGACGAGGCCGGGTACCGGCGCGTCCCCGAGGACGCCCTGGCGGACGTCGTCCGCGACCTGCTCGACGCCCGCACGGCCGGCAGCCGAGAGGCCCGCCGGCAGCCGACCGGGGAGGTGGCGCCATGACCCAGCCGTTCTACGTCTCGCCCGAGCAGCTCATGCGCGACCGGGCCGACTTCGCGCGCAAGGGCATCGCCCGTGGGCGTTCCGTCGTCGTCCTGTGCTTCGACGCGGGGATCGCCCTGGTCGCCGACAACCCCTCGCGCGCCCTGCACAAGGTCAGCGAGATCTACGACCGGGTCGCCTTCGCCGCGGTCGGCAAGTACAACGAGTTCGAGAACCTCCGCGTCGCCGGCGTCCGGTACGCCGACCTGCGGGGCTACTCCTACGACCGGGCCGACGTCACGGCACGCGGGCTCGCCAACGCCTACGCGCAGACGCTCGGCAGCGTCTTCACCACGGAGAGCAA
The DNA here is from genome assembly GCF_037482545.1 of Pseudokineococcus basanitobsidens. NCBI lineage: Bacteria > Bacillati > Actinomycetota > Actinomycetes > Kineosporiales > Kineosporiaceae > Pseudokineococcus > Pseudokineococcus basanitobsidens. The sequence goes on from NZ_JBBIAA010000005.1 coordinate 3,898, forward strand.
GCCGCTCGAGGTCGAGATCGTCGTCGCCGAGGTGGGCACGAGCGCGGAGGACGACCAGATCTACCGGCTGACGTACGACGGCTCCGTCGCCGACGAGCGCGGTGCCGTCGTCATCGGGGGCGCCGCCGACGCCCTCGCCGGCGTCCTGGCGGACGGCTGGCGCCCCGACCTCAGCCTGGCTGCGGCCCTCGCGCTCGCCCGGCGCGTCCTCGCCAGCGACCCCGCGGCGCCGGCGTCCGGCCCCGTGCGGGAGCTCGGCCCGGGGACGCTCGAGGTCGCCGTCCTCGAGCGGGGCCTCCCGCGCCGCTCCTTCCGGCGGGTCGGCGGGGAGCTGCTCGAGCGGCTCCTGTCCGAGCAGGACCCCACCTCGGACGTCCCGCCGTCCCCGGACGTCCTCGCGCCCGACGCCGCGCCGGGGCACCCCGGCCTCCCGGCCGACGCCCCGGCACGGCCCGACGGGAGCTGACGGCGCTCCCGGGGCCCGTCGGGCGCGGCGACGTAGGGTCGGCGCATGGAGCGGCGCATCCTCGGCCTGGAGACCGAGTACGGCGTCACGTGCACCACGCAGGGGCAGCGGCGGCTGTCCGCGGACGAGGTCGCCCGCTACCTGTTCCGCACGGTGGTGGCGTGGGGCCGGTCGAGCAACGTCTTCCTCGCCAACGGCGCCCGCCTGTACCTCGACGTCGGCTCGCACCCGGAGTACGCGACCCCTGAGTGCGACGACGTCGGCCAGCTCGTCGCGTGCGACCGGGCGGGCGAGCGGGTGCTCGAGGGGCTCGTCACGGACGCGGAGGCGCGCCTGGCCGACGAGGGCGTGACCGGCGAGATCTTCCTGTTCAAGAACAACACCGACTCCGCCGGGAACTCCTACGGCTGCCACGAGAACTACCTCGTCCCGAGGGCGGGCGAGTTCAGCGCCCTGTCCGACGTCCTCATCCCCTTCCTGGTGACCCGGCAGGTGCTCGTCGGGGCCGGGAAGGTGCTGCAGACGCCGCGCGGGGCGACGTACTGCTTCTCCCAGCGCGCCGACCACATCTGGGAGGGCGTCTCCAGCGCGACGACGCGCTCCCGCCCGATCATCAACACGCGGGACGAGCCGCACGCCGACGCCGAGCACTACCGACGGCTGCACGTCATCGTGGGCGACTCCTCCATGGCCGAGCCGACGACCATGCTCAAGGTGGGCGCCGTCGACCTGGTGCTGCGCATGCTGGAGGCCGACGCCCCGCTGCGGGACATGGCGCTGGAGAACCCGATCCGCGCGATCCGCGAGGTCAGCCACGACCTCACCGGCCGGCGCCTGCTGCGGCTCGCGACCGGGCGCCAGGTGAGCGCCCTCGACGTGCAGGGCGAGTTCTGCGACCGCGCCCGTGCCTTCGTCGAGCGCGGCGACGCCGGCGAGGTGACGGCGACGACGAAGGCGGTGCTCGACCTCTGGGAGCGCGGGCTGCGCGCCGTGGCGACGCAGGACCCGACGCTGGTGGACCGCGAGCTCGACTGGGCCGTGAAGCAGCGGCTCCTCGAGCGGTACATGCGCAAGCACGACCTCACGCTCGCGAGCGCACGGGTCGCCCGGCTCGACCTCGCCTACCACGACGTGTCCCGGCGCCGGGGGCTCTACCACCAGCTCGCCGCCCGCGGCCTCGTCGACCGGACGACGACCGACGAGGAGGTCGACGCGGCGGTGCAGGGCCCCCCGCAGACGACGCGGGCGAAGCTGCGGGGGGACTTCGTCCGGGCGGCGACCGAGCACGGGCGCGACTTCACGGTCGACTGGGTGCACCTCAAGCTCGGTGACCAGTCCCAGCGCACCGTGCTCCTCAAGGACCCCTTCGCGGCCGTGGACGACCGGGTGGACAGGCTCCTCGAGAGCATGTGAGCGGCGCGTGCCGGCTCCGTCGGCGGCGCGGGCACCCAGGTGCTGCCCGGAGGGGGCGCGGCCCGGTCCGAGGCCCGGCCGCTACCGTCGCCCCCGGGCACCGGCGCAGGTCGTGCCCTTCGAGGACGCCGGGCGACCGGCACGACGAGAGGTCTCCGTGCGACTCCTGCGACACCCCTGGCGACACCCCGGTGGACCTCGGCCCCGACGTGCGTCCCGGGCGCTCGCCGCCGCGATCCTGCCCGCGCTCCTCGTGGCCGGCTGCGGCGCGGGCGAGGCGGACCCGGCCCCGGACGACCCGCTGGACGGCGTCGAGGTCGTCTCCGACGGCGGGGACGGCGAGGCGCCGGAGCTCGAGCTGGAGACCCCCGTCACGGTGGCGCAGACCACCAGCGAGGTCGTCACCGAGGGCGACGGCCGGGTCGTCGACGAGGGCGACCTGGTCGCGCTGGACGTCCTGGCCGTCGACGGCGGGGACGGGAGCGTCCTGTCCTCGACCTACGAGGGCGCCACGCGCCTGACGCTGCTCGCCGACCCGGCGACGACCGTGCCCGGCCTGCTGGACGGCGTCGTCGGCCGCACCGTCGGCTCGCGGGTGCTCGTCGCCGTGAGCCCGGAGGACTTCCCGAACGCCCGGGGCCAGGCGCAGGGGGGGACGGCCTCGCCCACGCCCACCGTCGGCGACGGCTCCGTGGTCCTGCTCGTGGACCTCGAGGACGCGCAGGCGGTGCCCGAGCGCGCCGAGGGTGCGCAGCTGCCCGCGCCCGAGGGCCTGCCCGAGGTCACCCCGGGAGACGACGGCGCGCCGACGATCGCCGCCCCGCAGGGCGACCCGCCCGGGGAGCTGCGCGTCGAGCCGCTCCTGCAGGGCGACGCCGACGACGTGGTCGAGGAGGGCGACACCGTCGCCGTCAAGTACACCGGCGTCCTGTGGAGCACCGGCTCCGTCTTCGACTCCTCCTGGACCGACGACCGCCCGCCCTTCGTCTTCACGCTCGGCGCCGGCCAGGTGATCCCCGCGTGGGACAGCGGTCTCGTCGGGACGGCCGTCGGCAGCCGCCAGCTCGTCGTCGCCCCGCCGGACCAGGCCTACGGCGACCAGGAGAACGGCGCCATCCCGGGGGGCTCGACCCTCGTCTTCGTCGTCGACGTCCTCGCCTCGGTGCCCGCCACCCGCTGAGCCGTCCGCGCCGGCGCGCGAAGGGCGGGGCCCACCCCCGGCACCCCCGCGCGCACCGACCCGCCCGTACCGACCCGCCCGTACCGACCCGCCCGTACCGACCCCAGGAGGACCCGTGGCCGACAAGCCCGCCGTGACCGTGCCCGAGGGCGACCCGCCCGCCGACCTGCAGGTGGACGACCTCCGGGTCGGGGACGGCGACGAGGCCGTGGCCGGCTCGACCGTCTCGGCCCACTACGTCGGCGTCTCCTGGTCGACGGGCGGCCAGTTCGACGCCTCGTGGGACCGCGGCCAGCCGCTGTCCTTCCGTCTCGGCGCCGGGCAGGTCATCGAGGGCTGGGACACCGGCATCCAGGGCATGCGCGTCGGGGGCCGGCGCCGTATCACCATCCCGCCGCACCTCGGCTACGGCGACCGCGGCGCCCCGCCGGTCATCGCGCCCGGCGAGACGCTCGTCTTCGTCGTGGACCTGGACGCGGTGCGCTGAGCCGCCGCCCCGCCCACGGGCGGGGACGGACGCGAGGTCAGGTGACCGGGCCCGCCGCCCAGCGGCCCGCCGCCGCCGCCGCGAGGAAGGGCGTGGCGTCGACGTCCGCCCCGCGGCCCATGGTCGACAGCCGCACGGGGGAGGAGGCGAGCGCCTCGTCGAGCCCGTCGACCGGGACCCGGACGAGGCGGTGCCGGTCCTCCAGCGGCTCCGCCTGCGCGAGGACCCGCCGCCCGAGGTCTCCGTCCAGGAGCGGCACCACCACCTCGGCCCGCGCGAGCGCGACCCGCCCGTAGGCGGTGAGCGAGTGGTGCGAGACGCCGTGGTGACGCTCGCGCGCGTCGGCGCCGGACACCCGCAGGGACGCGACGGGGCGACCGCCCAGCGTCGCGACGGCGTTGACGGCCTCCCCGCAGGCGACGCCGGAGAACCCCCACCGGGTGCCCGTGCCGAGGTTGCCGGGCCCCTGGGCCACGACGACGAGGTCGGCGGCGAGGACGTGGCGCGCGGCGAGCAGCCCGGTGTGCAGCGTCACCGCCTCGTGGTCGCCGCCGAAGGCCTGGCCGGTCGTGACGACGGCGTCCAGCCACCCGGCGGCCCGCAGGCCGGCGGCGGCCCGGCTGAGGGCGGCGGGCAGCGCACCGCCGTCCGTCATGACGTAGACGCAGCGCCCGCCCGGCAGGCCCGCCCGTGCGCGCGCCTGCCGCCAGCCGGCGAGGACGGCGGGCAGGGCCGAGTGCAGGTCGGCGACCACGACCGGCACGCCGCCCAGGTCGTCCGCGTCCGCGAGGGCCGCGTGGTGCGGCGACTCCTGCTCGTCGACGCCGAGGACCATCGCCTGCAGCGGGGTGTACCGGGCTTTCACGAGGTGGCCGGGCGCCGGGGGCGGGTCGGCGGGGAGCCGACCCGGGACGGCGACGACACCGGCCGAGCCGCCCGTCCCCAGGCCGCGGGCGAGGGCGGAGACCGACAGCAGCACCTCCTCGCCCACCTCGGGGGCGCCGACGAGCTCGACGAGCGCCGTCGCCCGGACCGAGGACGGGGCCTGCGCCGGGTCCGAGGCCGTGCCCGGTTCCGTGCCCGGGTCCGCGCCCACCCGCGGCAGCGCCTCGTCGAGACGCACGGCGACCTCGCGGACGCCCGGCCACTCCCGGACGACGGCCGTCACGCGTCCGCGCCGCCAGTGCACCGTGCCGCGGCGCACCGCCGCGCGGCGCGGCGCGTCCTCGTGCTGGTTCCCCTCGTGCTGGTCCCCCTCGTGCTGGTCGCCCTCGTGAGTGTCCCCGGCCACCCGGCGGACGCTACGACGTCGGGTCGGCGGGCCGTCGGGGCGCACCCCGCGGCGCGGCCGCGAGGCGGGCGGGCCCGTCGAGCGCCTCGGGTAGCGTCGCCGCGTGGCCGCCGCCCAGCGCACGGAGCGCCTGCTCAACCTCGTCATCGCGCTGCTGTCGACCCGCCGCTGGCTGCGCAAGGACCAGATCCGCCAGGCGGTGCCGCAGTACGCCGAGGCCCGGGGCGACGAGGCCTTCGACCGTATGTTCGAGCGTGACAAGGAGGAGCTCCGCGACCTCGGCGTCCCGCTCGTCACCGGGGCCGGCGACGCCTGGTTCGACGACGAGCTCGGCTACCGCGTCGACCGCGACGCCTGGGAGCTGCCCGCCGTGGACGTGACGCCGGCCGAGCTGGCCGTCCTCGGCCTCGCCTCCCGGGTCTGGCAGCAGGCCAGCCTCGCCGGCCCCGCGTCCCGGGCGCTGGTCAAGCTGAGGGCCCTCGGCGTCGAGCCGGACGAGTCCTCGCTCGTCGGCGTCGAGCCGCGCGTGCGGACGAGCGAGCCGGCCTTCGGACCGCTCTACGCGGCGACCCGGGACCGCGCGCCCGTCGCCTTCCGCTACCGCACCGGCTCCACGGGGGAGACCGCGCGGCGCCGCGTCGAGCCCTGGGCCATCACGTCCTGCTACGGGCGCTGGTACCTCGTCGGCCACGACGTCGACCGCGGGGCCCCGCGCGTCTTCCGGCTGGACCGGGTCGCGTCCGGCATCACGAGGACCGGGGAGGAGGCCCGCGAGCCCGTGCCCGAGGACCTCGACGCCCGCGCGCTCGTCCGCGGGCGCACGAGCGCCCCCGCGGAGCGCACCGCCCGCCTCCGCCTGGCCGGTGCCCCGGGGGCCGGCCTGCGCCTGCGCGCCGGGGCGTCCCCGGACGCCGCCGAGGTCGACGTCCCCTTCGCCGACGTGGACGAGCTGGCCGACGAGGTCGCAGCCCTGGGCGCCGACGTCCGCGTGCTCGCCCCCCCGGAGCTCGCCGACGCCGTCCTGGGCCGCTGGCGCCGCACGCTCGCCGCGCACGACGGCGACGCGGCCGCGGGGCTCCACGCCGCCGGAGCCACCCGGTGAGCCCGGCCGACGGGGACGGGAGCAGGCCGGGGAGTGCGGGCAGGCCGGGGGATGGGCGCAGGACGGGGAGCGCGGCCGGCCCGGGGACGGGGGGACGGGCGTCCGGGCCGGGCGCGGCCACGGCGGGCGCCGGCGCCGCGGACCGGCTCTCGCGGCTGTTGGCGATGGTGCCGTGGCTGCTCGAGCGCCAGGGCGTCGCCCTGGAGGAGGCCGCCCGGCACTTCGACGTGACCACCGACCAGCTCGTCGCCGACCTGGAGCTCCTGTTCGTCTGCGGCGCGCCCGGCCACATGCCCGACGACCTCATCGAGGCGGACTGGGAGTCGGGGCGCGTCTACCTGGGCAACGCCGACGCCATCGCGCGGCCTCTGCGTCTCGGCCAGGACGAGGCGCTGGCGCTCATCGTCGGGCTGCGGACGCTGGCGGACCTCCGTGGCGTGGAGGACAGCGCCGTGCTCGAGAGCGCCCTGAGCAAGCTCTCCGAGGCCGCCGGCGACGCGGCGGCCGCCGCCGGCTCGGTCCAGCTCGACCTGGCCGCGGGCGCCGACACCGAGGTCCTCGCCGTGGTCCGCGGCGCGCTCGCGCGACGCCGGCGCCTGCACCTGCGCTACCTCACCGCGACCCGCGACGAGACGACGGAGCGGGACGTCGACCCCGTGTCGCTCGACTCGGTGGACGGCCGCTTCTACCTCCAGGCGTGGTGCCACCGCGCCCAGGGCGTGCGCCGCTTCCGCCTGGACCGGGTGCTGGCCGCCGACGAGCTCGACGAGGACGGCACCCCGCCGGCGGACGCCGTCGCCCGCGACCTCGACGACAACCTCCTCGCGCCGGGGGAGGACCTGCCCCTCGTCGTCCTGGACCTGGCCCCGTCCGCCCGGTGGGTGGCCGAGTCGTTCCCCGTCGAGTCGGTCGAGCCGCGTCCCGCGGCACCGGGCCGACGGGCCGCCCGGTCGGACGACGGCGACGGCGGCCTGCGCGTCCGCCTGCGCGTCGCCGACGGGGCCTGGCTGCGCCGGCTCGTGCTCCGGCTCGGCGGGGCGGCCGTCGTCGTCGCCCCGCCCGCGCTCGCCGGCGAGGTGGCGGCCGCCGCCCGGGCGGCCCTGGCCGCGGCTCAGGACTGACGCCGGCCCCTCGCCCCGCGGCCGCACGGGTGCGGCGCCGCGCGTCCCCCGGGGCCGCGGCTAGGGTCGCGCCGTGACGTGGTGGCTGTGGGTCCTGCTGTGGGCCGTGCTCGTCGTGGTGGCCGCGGTCGTGCTCGTCCGGCTAGGGCTCGCCGTCTGGAGGGCGGCGCTCGCCCTGCTGGCGGAGGTGGGCCGCGCCGGCGAGGTCTCGGCCGCGCTCTCCGAGCAGGTGGCCCGGCTGCGCGCCGAGGAGCCGCGCGAGCCCGTCGTCGCCACGGCCTTCGACGACCCGGTGGCGATGCGCCGCGCCCGCACCCAGCGCTTGGCCCAGCGGACACGCGCCCGTCGCCGACGCCTGTCGCGGTCGCGGCGTACGCTGAAGCCCTAGGCCCACCACACCGACGCGAGAGGCCGAGCCATGTTCCGGGACATCACCCCGCTGCACATCCTCATCCTGCTGGCCGTGATCCTCCTGCTCTTCGGGGCGAAGCGGCTGCCGGACCTCACGCGAAGCATCGGGAAGTCGATGCGCATCATGAAGACCGAGGTCAAGAACCTCCGCGACGACGACGACGACAGGGACGAGTCGTCGACCGCGCCCAAGGCGGCGCCCGCTCCCCTCGAGGGGAGCGCCGTGGACGAGGCCCGTCGCGAGCAGCGCGACGAGCAGCAGCACCGCACCAGCTGACCGACGTGGCGCTGCGCACCCCCAGCCGCCGCCGCAGGGACCCCGAGGGGCGGATGCCGCTCGGCTCGCACCTGCGCGAGCTGCGCGACCGCGTCGTCAAGGCGGCCGTCGCGGTGCTGCTCGGAGCCGTGGCCGGGTGGTTCCTCAAGGACCCGGTCCTGGCCGCTCTCGCGGCCCCGCTGGAGGAGGCGGCGTCCGAGGCGGGCCGCGCCGGCGAGGTGACCCTGAACCTCGGCAACCTCACCGGCATCCTCGACCTGCAGATCAAGGTCTCGATCGTCCTCGGCATCATCGCGTCGAGCCCCGTGTGGCTCTACCAGCTGTGGGCCTTCATCACGCCGGGGCTCACGCGCCGGGAGAAGCGGACCACCGTCGCCTTCGTGGGCACCGCGGTGCCGCTGTTCCTCGCCGGGTCCGGGCTCGCCTTCCTCGTCCTGCCGAACGCGGTGAGCTTCTTCGTCGACCTCACCCCGCAGGGCTTCGTCAACGTCATCGACGCCTCGACCTACATCGGCTTCTTCCTGAGGATCATCGTCGCCTTCGGCCTCGCCTTCGTGACGCCGGTGGTCCTCGTGGGCGTCAACTTCGTGGGCCTGCTGCCGGCGCGCACCATGCTCCGGGCGTGGCGCTGGGTCATCGTCCTGTGCTTCGCCTTCGCCGCCGTCGCCACGCCGACGCCGGACGCCCTGACGATGTTCCTCCTCGCCCTGCCCATGTGCGGGCTGTTCTTCGCCGCGATCGGCATCGCCGCCCTCAACGACCGCCGCCGCGCCCGTCGGGACCGTGACGAGGGGTACGGCGGCCTGTCCGACGACGAGGTCAGCCCCCTGTGACCGCTGCGACCGCCGACCGACGCGTCGACCGGCCGCGGCAACGCGGGTGAGCGGCCGCCCGCTCGTCTGCCTGCTCACCAACCCGGTGTCCGGGGCCGGGCGTGGTCGCGGCGCCTCGCTGGCCGCCCACCGCGAGCTCGGGCGTCTGGGCGTCCGCGTCTTCGACGCCACCGGGAGCAGCGCGTCCCGCTCGCTGCGCCGGGCCCACGTCGCCGCGTCCGGGGCCGACGCCGTGCTCGTCGTCGGCGGCGACGGGATGGCGCACCTCGGCGCCGAGGTGGCCGCCGCCCACGACCTGCCGCTCGGCGTCGTGCCCGCCGGGACCGGTGACGACGTGGCCCGCGGGCTGGGCCTGGCCGGGCGCGACCCCGCGACCGCCACCCGTCGCGCCGTGGCCGCGCTGCAGGAGGGCCGCTCGCGCGCGGTCGACGTGCTCGCGGTCGAGGGCGGCGACGCCGTCGGGTCGCCGGAGGCGAGCGGCTCGCCCCCCGAGGCCGCCCCGCGGGAGCGGCTCGTGCTCGGGGTGGTCTCGGCCGGCTTCGACGCCGCCGTCAACGAGCGCGCCAACGGCTGGAGCTGGCCGCGCGGCCGTGCGCGCTACGTCCTCGCCGTCGCCCGGGAGCTGCCCGCCCGCCGGGCGCTGCGCTACCGGCTCGTGGTCGACGGCGTCCCCGAGGAGCGCGACGCGCTGCTCGTGGCCCTCGCCAACACCTCGAGCTTCGGCGGCGGGATGCGCATCGCCCCCGACGCCGACGCCGCGGACGGCCGGCTCGAGCTCGTCACGGTGGACCCCCTGCCGGCGCACGAGGTCGCCCGGGTCTTCCCGCAGGTGTTCTCCGGGCGGCACGTCGACCACCCCGCCGTCACGGTGCGGCGCGCCCGCAGCGTCGAGCTCGCCGTCGAGCCCGGTGGCGGCCGCAGGCGGGCCGGAGCCGCGGGACCGGCTCCGGCGCCGGTCTACGGGGACGGCGAGCGGCTCGGAGCGCTGCCGATGACCGTGCGCGTGCGCCCCGGGGGGCTGCGCGTCCTGGCCTGAGCGCGCGCCTACGCTGGTGGCATGCCGTCGCGACGACGGCGGGCCGGCAGCGCCCGCCGGGACCCCGAGGGCCGGCCGGCCGGACCCGCCCCCGACCCCGACGTCGACGACCTGCCCCCCGCGGCCCGCTACGCGGCCGTCCGCGCCCGCCGGGACGCGGTGGAGGCCGCCACCGACGTCCCGGGCGCCGACCGGGACGTCGACCAGGACCGCGACGACCTCGTCCGCCGCGGCGACGAGCTGACCCGGTTCCGCGAGCAGCTGCCCTTCCGCCTGGACGACTTCCAGGTCCGCGCCTGCCGTGCGCTCGAGGCCGGCCGGGGAGTCCTCGTGGCCGCGCCCACCGGCGCGGGCAAGACGGTCGTGGGGGAGTTCGCCGTCCACCTGGCGCTGGCGGGCGGGCGCAAGGCGTTCTACACGACGCCCATCAAGGCGCTGAGCAACCAGAAGCACGCCGAGCTCGTCGAGCGCCACGGCGCCGACCGCGTGGGGCTCCTCACGGGTGACGTCGTCGTCAACGGGGACGCCCCCGTCGTGGTGATGACGACCGAGGTGCTGCGGAACATGCTCTACGCGCGGTCCCCGGCGCTCGAGGGCCTCGGCTACGTCGTCATGGACGAGGTGCACTACCTCGCGGACCGCTTCCGCGGGCCGGTGTGGGAGGAGGTGATCCTCCACCTCCCGCGGGAGGTGCTCATCGCCTCCCTGTCGGCGACCGTGAGCAACGCCGAGGAGTTCGGCGCCTGGCTCGACACCGTCCGCGGGGGGACGGAGGTCGTCGTCTCGGAGGTCCGCCCCGTCCCGCTGTGGCAGCACGTGCTGACCGGGCGCGCGGGGATGCTCGACCTCTTCGTCGGGGCGCAGGACCAGGCCGTGGCGGGCGGGTCCGTGGACGCCGACGAGGCGGGCGACCTGCGCCCCGCCGTCAACCCGGAGCTGCTGGCGATCGCCCGGGACGAGGAGCGCTCCGCCCGCGCCCTCGGCGGCCGCGGCGCGCCGGCGCCGCGGGGCGGCCGGCGCCGGCGCGGCGGGTACCCGCCGCACCGGCCCCGCGGGCAGGCCGGACCGGGTGCGCCGTCCGGGTCCTCGCAGCGCGCGCCGAGCCGGGCGCACGTGGTGGCCGAGCTCGACGCGGCGGACCTGCTGCCCGCCATCACCTTCGTCTTCAGCCGGGCCGGCTGCGACGCCGCCGTCCGCCAGTGCCTCGCGGCGGGGCTGCGGCTCACGACGCCCGAGGAGCGGGTCGAGATCCGGGCCGCGGTCGAGGCCGCGTGCGCCGACATCCCGGACACCGACCTGGCCGTGCTCGGCTACTGGGAGTGGCTCGAGGGGCTGCAGCGGGGGATCGGGGCGCACCACGCCGGGCTCCTCCCGCGCTTCAAGGAGGTCGTCGAGGACCTCTTCAGCCGCGGGCTGGTCCGGTGCGTGTTCGCCACCGAGACGCTCGCGCTCGGCATCAACATGCCGGCGCGCTCGGTCGTGCTGGAGAAGCTCGTCAAGTTCAACGGCGAGTCCCACGCCGGGATCACGCCGGGGGAGTACACGCAGCTCACCGGGCGCGCCGGGCGGCGGGGCATCGACGTCGAGGGGCACGCGGTCGTCCTGTGGCAGCCGGGCCTCGACCCGGAGTCCGTCGCGGGGCTCGCCAGCCGCCGGCTGTACCCGCTGCGCTCCAGCTTCCGGCCGACGTCGAACATGGCGGTCAACCTCGTCGACACCGTGGGGGGGGGGGGGGGGGGGGGGGGG
>NZ_JBBIAA010000005.1:15345-23338 GCF_037482545.1 Pseudokineococcus basanitobsidens
GCCCGGGCGCGCGAGGTGCTGGAGACGTCCTTCGCGCAGTTCCAGGCCGACCGGGCCGTGGTCGGCCTGGCCCGCCGCGCACGCACCCAGGAGGAGGCGCTCGACGGCTACGCCGAGGCGATGGCCTGCCACCTCGGCGACTTCACCGAGTACGCGGCCCTGCGCCGTCGCCTGACCGAGCTGGAGAAGGAGGGCAGCCGCGAGGCGTCCCGCCGCCGCCGCGCCGAGGTGCTGTCCTCCCTCGAGGGCCTGTCCGTGGGGGACGTCGTCCGGGTGCCGGCCGGTCGCCGCGCCGGGACGGCCGTGGTGCTGGACCCCGGGACGGCGGGCGGCCTGGAGGGGCCGCGACCGACCGTGCTCACGGAGGAGCGCGAGGTGCGCCGCCTCTCGCTGCACGACGTGCCCGGCGCCCTGGAGGTGCTCGCGCGGGTCCCGGTCCGCCAGGGGTTCAACGCCCGGGACGCCGCCGCCCGCCGCGACCTCGCGGGCGCCATGCGCTCGGCGGTCGCCGAGCGGGTCCGGGGCGACGGCGACCCCCGGCGGGGCCCTCGCGGCGGCCGCGGGGACGGCGCCCTCGAGGAGACCGTCGACGACCTGCGGCGGCGGCTGCGGCACCACCCCTGCCACGGCTGCCCCGACCGCGAGCAGCACGCGCGGTGGGCGGAGCGGTGGGCCCGCCTGCGCGGGGAGACCGACGGGCTGGTCCGCCGCATCGAGGGGCGCACGAGCGGCATCGCGCGCACCTTCGACCAGGTGTGCGACCTGCTCCTGGAGCTGGGCTACCTCGAGCACGTCCCCACGGCGGAGGGCACCCGCGAGCCGGACGGGACCCGGGCGACCGACGAGGTCGCGGTCACCGCCGCCGGGCGCCGGCTCAAGCGCGTGTACGCCGAGAAGGACCTGCTCGTCGCGCAGTGCCTGCGCGAGGGCGTCCTGGCGGACCTCGACGGCCCGGGTCTCGCCGCCGTCGCCTCGGCGCTCGTCTTCGAGGCGCGGCGCGAGGAGGTCGGCGTCGGTCCCCGCACCCCGCCGGGCGCGGTGGGCTCCGCGCTGCGGGACGTGGTGGGGCTGTGGTCGGACCTGGAGGAGCGCGAGCGGCAGCACGGCCTGGCCCCGACGTCGGCGCCCGACGTCGGCCTGGCGCTCCCGATGCAGCGGTGGGCGCAGGGCGCCTCCCTGTCCGCGGTGCTGGAGGAGGCCGAGGGCCTCGAGCTGGGGGCGGGGGACTTCGTCCGCTGGTGCAAGCAGACCGTGGACCTGCTCGACCAGCTCGCCGGCGCGGCGGGGGAGGACCGCGCCCTGCGCGCCGCCGCCCTCGACGCCGTCGAACGCGTCCGCCGCGGCGTGGTCGCCTACTCCGTCGTGGCCTGACGGTCCCCGGCGGGACGGCGGCCCGCAGGCGGGTCAGCGGCGGCCGACGACCTCGTCGCGGACGGCGTCCGTCGGCAGCCCGAGGGCGACGAGCAGCCGCCGCAGGCTGGAGGCGACCCCGTAGCGGCGCGCGAGCCGCGTGACCGCGTCCGGGTCGGCCACGGCGGGCGGCAGCGCGTCGTCGTGGTCCGGCAGCTCGGCGTCGCGCAGCACCCGGACGACCGCGGGGGCCGCGTCGAGGTAGTCGGCGGCCTCGACCAGGCGGGAGCGCTGCGCCGGGCGCAGCGACGGGGCGCCCGCGAGGGCGGCCTCGCGGACGCCGGCCAGGTCCCCGAACCGCTCCAGCAGCGTGGCCGCCGTCTTCTCGCTGATGCCCGGCACGCCGGGCAGGCCGTCGCTGGGGTCGCCGCGCAGGACGGCGAGGTCGGCGTAGCGGTCCCCGTCCGGGACGCCGTAGCGCTCGCGCAGCCGGGCTCCGTCGACGACCTCCAGGTCACGGATCCCGCGGGAGGTGTAGAGGACGAGGACGTCGCCGTCGTCCCCGGCGCCCCCGCCGGAGCCGGCGAGCTGGAACAGGTCGCGGTCGCCCGTGACGACCTCCACGCGCCGGCCCTGCGCCAGGGCACGGGTGGCCAGGGTCCCGATGACGTCGTCCGCCTCGCACCCCGGCGCGCCGACCCGGGCCAGCCCCACGGCGGCCAGCGCCTCGGCGATGACGGGGACCTGCGGGCCGAGCGTGCGGGGCGCGTCCTCGGCGCCGTCCGCGGCGACGCGGTGGGCCTTGTAGGAGGGCACGGCGTCCACGCGCCACTGCGGGCGCCAGTCGTCGTCCCAGCAGGCGACGAGACCGCTCGGGCGGCGGTCCGCGACCAGGCGCGCCGTCATGTCGAGGAAGCCGCGCAGGGCGTTCACCGGCGTCCCGTCCGGTGCCGCCACGGAGTCGGGGATGCCGTGGTAGGCGCGGAAGTACATCGACGCCGCGTCCAGGAGCAGCAGCGGCGGGCTCGGGCGGCGGTCCATGCGCGGGAGCCTAGAGCCGCCCGCCGACGCCCCCGGCGCCGTCGTCGGGCGCCGGGTCGGGCGCCTCGTCCGGCGGCCGGCCGACGGGCGACGCGGCCCCCCGGGCGGCCGGGGGTCCGGCGCGGGCACACTCGCGGGTGTGAGCAGCGCACCGCAGGCCCCCGACGACGCCGCCCGCACGGTCCTGTACCTCGCCGACGCCGTCTACAGCCCAGCCGACCCCTTCGCGACGGCCGTCCTCGTCGAGGGGGACCGCGTCGCCTGGGTGGGGTCGCAGGAGGCCGCCCGGGCGCAGCGCGCACGGGCGGACGTCGTCGTCGAGGCCCCCGGCACCCTGGTCACCCCGGGCTTCGTGGACGCCCACGTGCACGTCACGGAGACGGGCCTGGCGCTCGGCGGCGTCGACCTCGCCGGCGCGCGCAGCGCCGCCGAGCTGCTCGACCGGGTCGCCGCGGCGGCGGCGCAGCACCCGGGCGCCGCGGTGCTGGGCCACGGCTGGGACGAGAGCGCCTGGCCCGAGGCCGCCCTCCCGGGCCGCGAGCAGCTCGACCGCGCGGCGGGCGGGGCGCCGGTGCTCCTGTCCCGGGTCGACGTCCACTCCGCGCTCGTGTCCTCGGCGCTCGCCGAGCGCGCCGTCCTGGCCGGCCGCGACGGCTGGGACGGCGGCGCGCTCGTCACGCTCGCCGCCCACGACGCGGCCCGGGACGCCACCCGCCGCCTCTCGCCCGCCGAGCGCGAGCGGCACCAGCGACGCGCGCTGACCGCCGCCGCCGCCGCCGGGGTGGCCGCCGTGACCGAGTGCGCCGCACCGCACGTCGGCTCGCCGGAGGACCTGCGGGCGCTGCGCGAGCGCTCGGACGCGGGCGACGTGCCGGAGGTCCTGGCCTACTGGGGGGCGCTCGCCTCGGACGAGGAGGAGGCCCGGGCGCACCTGGCCGACGTCGAGGGCGCCGGCGTCCTCGGTCTCGCCGGCGACCTGTGCGTGGACGGCTCCTACGGCTCCCGCACGGCGTGGCTGCGCGAGCCCTACGCCGACGTCCCCGCGACGGGGGCGCCCGGCGACCGCGGCGTCGCCCACCTGGGCGCCGAGCAGGTTGCGGCGCACCTCGTCGCCTGCACGCGCGCCGGCGTCCAGGGCGGGGTCCACGCCATCGGCGACGCCGCCTGCGACGCCCTCGTCGAGGGCCTGCTCGCCGCGGAGCGGGTCGTGGGGACGCCGGCGCTGGCCTCCGCACGGCACCGGGTCGAGCACCTCGAGGCGCCGAGCGCGCGCGCCGTCGCCGAGCTGGCGCGCCTCGGCGTCGTCGCGAGCGTGCAGCCGTCCTTCGACGCGCGGTGGGGCGGCGACGGCGGCGTGTACGCCCGGCGGCTCGGCCCCTCCCGCGCCGCCGGGCTGAACCCGCTCGCGGACCTCGCCGCCGCGGGCGTGCCGCTGGCCCTCGGCTCCGACGCGCCGGTCACGCCGCTGGACCCCTGGGGCGCCGTCCGCGCGGCCACGGCGATGTCGGGGGAGCGCGACGGCCGCGGGCAGTCGCTCTCCGCCCGCGCCGCCTTCCTGGCCCACACGCGCGGCGGCTGGCGCGCCGCCCGGCGCGACGGGGAGGGCACCCTCGTGCCGGGGGCCCTGGCGACCCTCGCCGTCTGGGCGGTCGGCGACCTCGTCGTCCAGTCCGCCGACGCCCGCGTGTCCAGCTGGAGCACCGACCCGCGCTCCGGCGTGCCGGGCCTGCCGGACCTCGCGCCCGGTGCGCCCGCCCCGCGCTGCCTGCGGCTGCTGCGCGCCGGGCGGGTGCTGCACGACACCGGCGAGCTCGCCGCCTGAGGTCGACCGGCCGGCGTCGGCTCAGGACGCCCGGCCGCCGGACCGCCCCGGCGGCGGGGCGACAGCACCCGGGGCGTGCCCGAGGGGGTCGTCGAGCAGCGGCCCGAAGGCGGTCTCGGCCGCGCCGACGAGGGTCGAGCCGTCGCCCAGGCCGGCGGGCCGCACGTCCACGTGGTCGCGCAGCGCCGGGAGGACGAGCCGCTCGACCCAGGGCAGGACGTCGCCCTCCACGGCCGGCCAGAGGTCGCGCCACAGGCCGGCGCCGAGCAGGACGACCTGCGGGTCGAGGACGTTGACGACGCTCGCGAGGCCGCGGGCGAAGGACCGCGACACCCGGTCGCGGGTGCGACGGGCGAGGACCCCGCCCCGCTCGAGCCGCTCCGCCACCCGGGCGGCGACGTCCGGGGCGTCGACGTCGAGCTCGAGCGGCCCGGCCCAGGCCGCCGCCTGGGCCTCGGCCTCCCAGCAGCCGCGGCTGCCGCAGTGGCAGGCCCGGCCCTCGGGGTCGACGCCGACGTGGCCGACCTCGCCCGCGAAGCCGCGACGGCCCGTCAGCGCGTGGCCGCCCGAGACGATGCCGCCCCCCAGGCCCCACGTGCCGCAGAGGTAGACGACGTCGGTGGCCCCCACCGCCGCTCCGCGGCCGATCTCGGCCACGACGCCCAGGTCGGCGTCGTTGGCGACCAGCACGGGCACCGGTCGGCCGAGCCGGCCGGCCAGCTCGCCGGCCATGAGCTCGCCGACGGGCTGCTCCACCCACCCGAGGTTCGGCGCCAGGCCGACGACCCCCTCGCCCGCGCGCACGGTCCCCGGCACCGCGACGCCGGCGGCCACGACGCGGTGCCGACCGGCGGGCGGGACCAGCCCGGTCACGAGGCCCCCCGCCCGGCGGACGGCCTCGGCGGGCGCCGCACCGGTCGGCAGCGGCTCCGTCGCCGAGGCCAGGACCCGACCGCCCAGCCCGACGAGGGTG
The DNA here is from genome assembly GCF_037482545.1 of Pseudokineococcus basanitobsidens. NCBI lineage: Bacteria > Bacillati > Actinomycetota > Actinomycetes > Kineosporiales > Kineosporiaceae > Pseudokineococcus > Pseudokineococcus basanitobsidens. Next base: position 20,532 of record NZ_JBBIAA010000005.1, read on the forward strand.
GCGCGCAGCCAGTGCACGTCGAGGTAGACGGCGACGACCGTCGCGGCGCGCTCCACCGGCGCGACGACGAGGGAGGGGCGCCCGACGCCGCGCCCGGAGGCGGCGCGCGGCGGCTCCTCGACGACGAGGCCGGCACCCACGAGGGCGCCGACGAGGTCGCCGACGGTGGAGCGCGACAGCCCCAGGGAGGCCGTCAGCTGCGCCCGCGTCACGGCGCCGGTGCGGTGCACGGCGCCGAGCACGACCGAGAGGTTGTGCCGGCGCAGGTCGTCCTGCCCCCGGCCCGCCACCGAGCCGGCGTCCCGCCACGCGGCCGGAGCAGCCCCGGGACGGGCCGGCGGCCGCACCCGGGCGGGAGGCCCTGTCGTCATGCCGTCCCTCCTCCGGGCCCGGGTGGGCCGACGGGGCCGGTGGCGTCCTCGCACGGGCGGAGCCCCGCTCGTGGGCCCGTCGGGGGGAGCCCCCGCGACGAGCGCGCCACGGCTACCGGCCCGCGGCGGTGCGCCGGCGGCGCGAGACGGCGTCGACGGCCGCGGCGAGCAGCAGCACCGCGCCCGTGACGAGGAAGTTGACGAAGGCGCGCTGGCCGAGCAGACCGAGCCCGTTGGCGATCACGGCGATGACGAGGCCGCCGATGACGGCGTTGACGACCTTGCCGCGACCGCCGAAGAGGCTCGTCCCGCCGATGACCGCGGCGCCGACGCCCAGGAGCAGGGTGTTGCCGCCTCCCGAGCCGGGGGCCACCGAGTTCAGCCGCGACGCCTCGATGATCCCCGAGAGGGCCGCCAGCGTGGAGCCGATCATGAAGACGGACACCCGGATCGCCTGGACGGAGATGCCGGCCCGGCGCGCGGCCTCCGCGTTGCCGCCGACCGCGTAGACGTGCCGCCCGTAGGACGTGCGGCCGAGCACGGCCGTGAGCAGGACGAGCAGCACGACGATGAGCGGCACCGACCAGGGCATGCCGGCGAGCTGGATGCTGGGCACGCGGGCACGGTTCTCGGACAGCACCGCGGTGACCACGAGCACCGCGGCGGCGACGGCGACGACCCGCAGCAGCACGAGGCCGAGGTTGTCCCGGGTGAGCCCGCGGCGCCGCTGCCCCGCCCAGCGGAGCAGGCTCAGGGCGGCGTAGCCGAGGGCGGCGACGGCGGCGAGGACCCAGCCCAGGGCGACCGGCACGTTGCCGTTGGCGATGGCCACCACGACCGGGTCGCGGACGGCGATGGTCCCGCCCTGGCCGATGAGCTGCAGCGTCACGCCCTGCAGGGCCAGGAAGAAGGCGAGGGTCACGACGAAGCTGGGGATCCCCACCCGGGCCACGAAGAGCCCGATGAGCGTGCCGATGACGAGGCCCGCGAGCAGACCCGCCAGGACGCCCACCCACCAGGGCAGACCGGCCTGGCCGAGGACGATGGCCATCACCGAGGCGGACGCCCCGCCGGCGACGCCGGCGGACAGGTCGATGTCCCCCAGCAGGAGCACGAAGGTGAGCCCCATCGCCAGGACGATGATCGAGGAGGCCTGGACGAGGAGGTTCGCCACGTTGAGGGCCGTGGGGAAGGTGTCCGGCCGCAGCGCCGAGAAGAGCACGAGCAGGACCGCGAGCCCGAGGAGGGCCGGGAGGGATCCGATGTCACCGCCGCGCAGCCGCTGCAGGTACGCGGTCACGCCGTCGCGGAACGTGGGTGCCGGGGCCGGCTCGGACAGGGTGCTGCCGCCGCCGGTGGCCCGGGCCAGCTCGACGATGCGCTCGCGCTCGGCCTCCTCGTCGCCGCGGGGTGCGGGCCGGTCGTCGGCGGTGGTGCGGTCGGTGGGGGTGCTCACGGGTCCTCCTCAGGCCTGCGCCGTCGCGGGGGAGAGGCCGAGCTCCCCGGAGCGACCGGTGGTGATGAGCTCGACGACCTGGCTGCTCGTGACGTCGCGCGTGCGGACGGTCGCGGCCGAGCGGCCGAGGTAGAGCGCGGTGATGGAGTCGGCGACCTCGAAGACGTCGCTGAGGTTGTGGCTGATGAGCACGACGCCGAGGCCGTTGTCCGCCAGGCGCCGCACGAGGTCGAGGACCTGCCGGGTCTGGGCCACGCCGAGGGCCGCCGTCGGCTCGTCGAGGAGGACCACGCGGCTGTTCCAGAGCACGGCCTTGGCGATGGCCACGGTCTGCCGCTGGCCGCCCGACAGGCTGGCGACGAGCTGGCGCACCGAGCGGACGGTGCGGACGGACAGGCTCGCCAGCGTCTGGCGCGCGAGCTCCTCCATCGTCGTCTCGTCGAGGACCCCGGCCTTCTTCTTCTCGCGGCCGAGGAACATGTTCTGGACGATGTCGAGGTTGTCGCAGAGCGCGAGGTCCTGGTAGACGACCTCGATGCCGAGCTGGGCGGTGTCCCGCGGGCTCTCGACGGAGACCGGCCGCCCCTCGAAGAGGTACTCGCCCGCGTCCGTCGTGTAGATGCCGGCGACGCACTTGACGAGCGTGGACTTGCCCGCCCCGTTGTCCCCGACGAGGGCCGTCACCTCGCCGGCGCGGACGTCGAGGTCCACCCCGTGCAGGACCTGGACGGCCCCGAAGCTCTTGTCGATGCCGCGCAGGGACAGCAGCGGCGTCCCCGCGTCCGGCGGGGCGGTGGCGGGCTCGGTCACGGGGTCCTCCTCGTCGAGGTGCGCCTGGGGCGCGGGGCAGGGCTCGGGCGCGGGGCAGGGCTCGGGTGGGGCAGGGCTCGGGCGGGCGCTGGGCGGTCCGGTGCCCCGGGGGGGCGGGACAGGCGGGGGGGGGGGGGGGGGGGGGGGGGGGGGGGGGGGGGGGGGGGGGG
>NZ_JBBIAA010000005.1:23465-69667 GCF_037482545.1 Pseudokineococcus basanitobsidens
GCGGTACCGGGTCAGGAGATCCCGAGCTCCGTGCAGGCGTCGGCGAACTTCTCCGTGCACAGCTCGTCCGCCGTGACGAAGCCGTCGTCCACGACGTCCTTGACGTTGTCGCGGAAGATCGCCTGCGGCTCGAGGAGGATCGAGGCGACGTCGCGGTCGCCGGTGTCGTCGCGCACGGTGCCCGTCGTCTCCGGCTCCTCGCCGTTGATGAGCGCGATCGCCGTGTCCGCCAGCCCCTGCGCCTCCTTGGTGACCGCCTTGTAGACGGTCATGCACTGGTCGCCCGCGAGGATGTTCTGCAGGCCCTGCACCGTGGCGTCCTGGCCGGTGACCGGGACCTGCCCGTTGAGGCCGTTCTTCGCGAGGATGGAGATGGCCGCGTTGCCGAGGCCGTCGTTCGCCGCGAGGACGCCGTTGATGGTGCCCGCCTGCGTGAGCATCTGCTCGAAGATGGTGGCGGCCTGCTGGTTGTCCCAGTCCGGCACGGCCTGCTCGCCGACGACCGTGTACTGCGTCATCGGGTCGAGGACGCTGTGGGCGCCGTCGGCGAAGAGCGTCGCGTTGTTGTCGGTGGGGGAGCCGTCCAGGTAGACGATGTCCGCCGGCTGGTCGCCGAGGCACTGGGCGAGGCCCTGCCCCTGCAGCTCGCCGACCTTCGTGTTGTCGAAGGAGACGTAGTAGTCCGCCGAGCCGCCGAGCGTCAGGCGGTCGTAGTCGATCGTCTGGACGCCGGCCTGCTTCGCCTTCGCCTCGATCGCGGCACCGGAGTCGGAGTCGAGGTTGACGATGGCGAGGACGGCGACGCCCTGGGTGATCATCTGGTCGGCGATGGTCTGCATCGTCGAGGCGTCGCCCTGCGCGTTCTGGATGACGGCGTTGACGCCGGCGTCGTCGAACGCCTGCTGCAGGAGCGGCTGGTCGAACGACTCCCACCGGGCCGACGACTCGGTGTCGGGGAGGATCACGCCGACCTGCGGGGTGTCGGACCCGCCGCCGTCGGACCCGCCGGTGCTGCCGCCCGACCCCGCCGAGGCGTCGTCGGTGCCGCTGCTGCCGCAGGCGGACAGCAGGAGGAGGGCGGCGGTCGCCGCGGTGGCCGTGAGGGTCGAGCTGCGCACGTGCATGGATGCTCCTTCGCATCGGGGACCCGGGTCGTCGGCGACCCTGGATAAGTCTGCGGCCCGAACATATGCCCTTGTCCAGCGCGCCGACGCCCTCGTGACCGGATCGTGACGGCGCGTCGCCCGTGCGGGTGCCTGCGGGGGCCCCGGGAGGGTCCGGCCGGCCCGCGGCGGCGGGCCGGCCGACACACCACGCGACACACCACCAGGGGCTTCCGGGCGGGTGGTTGCAGGGCACGGCGCTGACCTGCGGCGACAGCGTGTCGTCGCAGGTCAGAGGGGGTGCGCGAGCTGCCGCGAGCTGGTTGACACCAGGTCGCGCCCGAGTACGGTCGACCTCGGCCACCGCGGCTCGTGGTGGAGCAGCGACGGACCCGTCCACCCCGTAGACAACGTCTCGCAGACCTCGGCGCCACCGGGGCTCGGACGGACCGAAGGGTGGACGGGTCCGTCCGCTCGCACCCGGGCTCGTCCGGCGCCGGCCACCGCCCGCGCGGCACCTACCCTGGTCGGGTGCTCCTGCGGCCGCCCCTCCTCGTCCGGCTCGTGGCGGCCGCCCTCGGGGGCCTGCTCGTCGCCGTGGCCTTCCCCGAGCCCGGGTGGTGGTGGCTGGCCGCGCCGGGCGTGGGCCTGCTCGTCGCCGCCGTCGCCGGCGCCCGGGTCCGGACCGGGGCGCTCGCCGGCCTCGTCCACGGCCTCGTGCTCTTCGTCGTGCTCCTGCGCTGGACGGCGGAGTACGTGGGACCGGTGGCCTACGCCCTGTCGGTCCTCGAGGCGGGCTTCACGGCGCTCGCCGGCGCGCTGCTCGTCCTCGTGCTGCGCGTGGGTCGCCGAGGTGCCGGGCACGTCCGGCGCGAGGGCTGGGCACCGACGGGCCCCGCCGCCGTGCTGCTCACGGCGCTCGGCGCCGGCGGGGTCTGGACGGGCGTGGAGGCGCTGCGCGGGCGGCTGCCCTTCGGCGGCTTCGGCTGGGGCCGCCTCGCCTTCAGCCAGGCGGACGCCCCCGCGGTGGGGCTGGCCTCCCTCGGCGGGGCGCCGCTCGTCTCCTTCGCCGTCGCGACGACGGGCGCGGCGCTCGCCCTCGTCCTCCTGCGGGGGGCGCTCGCCGCGGGCGCGGCCGCTCCGGCGCGCCGCACCGGGACCACGTCGCCGGCCGGCGCCACCTCCCGCGCCCGCGCCGCGGGTGCAGCGGTCGCGCCGCTGGCCCTCGCCCTCGTCGCCGGCGGGGCCGGTGCCCTCGTGCCGCGGCCGACCGACCCCGAGGCGGGCACCCTGGTCGTCGCCGCCGTGCAGGGCGACGTCCCCGAGCCGGGGCTGGAGTTCAACGCGGAGCGCCGCGCCGTCCTGGACAACCACGTGCGGGCGACCGAGCGGCTCGCCGACGCGGTCGCGGCCGGTGAGGTGCCCCAGCCGGACCTCGTCGTGTGGCCGGAGAACGCGAGCGACATCGACCCCTTCGCCAACGCCGACGCGGCGGCGCAGATCGACCGGGCCGCGGACGCCGTCGGCGCGCCGCTGCTCGTCGGGACGCTCGTGCGCGGGAGCCGCGGCACGGGCGTGGCCGCGACGGGCGACCCGCTCGAGGACGACGAGCTGCGCAACGTCGTCGTGCAGTGGGACCCGGGCAGCGGACCCGGGCACGTCTACGCCAAGCGGCACCCCGTGCCGTTCGCGGAGTACGTGCCGCACCGGGACTTCTTCCGCCTCTTCAGCGACAAGGTCGACCTCGTGCGGGCCGACATGGTCCCCGGCGAGGTGCCCGGCCTCTTCGACGTCGCGGGGACCACCGCCGGCACGCTCATCTGCTTCGAGGTCGTCGAGGACGGGCTCGTCGACGACGTCGTCGACGGCGGCGCGCAGCTGCTCGTCGTGCCCACCAACAACGCGACCTTCGGCTTCACCGACGAGAGCGTCCAGCAGCTGGCGATCTCGCGCGTGCGGGCCGTGGAGGAGGGACGGGCCGTGGTCCACGCCTCGACCGTCGGGGTCTCGGCCGTCGTGCAGCCGGACGGCAGCACCGGACGGACGACCGACCTGTTCACCCCCGACGTCCTCGTCAGCGAGGTACCGCTGCGCACGACGCGGACGCTCTCCGCGCGCCTGGGCGCCTGGCCCGAGCTGGCACTGTCCCTGCTCGGGGCCGCGGTGGCGCTCGCCGGGGCGCTGCCGGGTCGTCGCGGTCGTCGTGCGGGGCTCCCGTCGGCAGCGCCCCCCGCCGCCGACGCCGAGCCCGTCGGGGCCTCCGCCGGGGGCCCACGATGAGCGGCGGGCGCCCCCGCGCTCGGCGGGCGAGCCGTCCGCGCCGGCGCCGGCTCGCCCTCGTGCCCCCGCTCCTGGTCCTCGTCGAGGTCGTCGGCATCCTGCTGGTCGGCCAGGCGGTCGGGGCGGGCTGGACGGTGCTGCTGCTGCTCGCCGGCGCCGTCGTCGGTGCCGTCGTGCTCGTCCGCGGCGGGCTGGGTGGCCTCCGGCGCGCCGCCGAGGGGGCGCGCCGGCGCGCCGCGACGGCCACCGCGCCGGCCGACCTCGAGGGCGCCCGGACGGGGCGCGAGCTCGCGGACGCGGGGGTCGTCGCGCTCGGCGCGCTGCTCCTCGTCGTGCCCGGGTTCCTCACCGACCTCGTGGGGCTCCTCGCGCTGCTGCCGCCGACCCGCCCGCTGGTGCGGCGGCTGCTCGGCGCGGCCGCGGGTGCGGCGGCGCTGCGGGTCGTCGGTCTGCGCCGGGGCGACGTGGTCCCCGGCACGGTGGTCGTCGAGGGCGACCCACGCCCGGACTCCGCCGCAGGACGCGGCGCACCGCTGCGGGGGCGCGTCCTGCCGCCGCCCGAGCAGCCCCCGGACGGCCCCCCGCCGCGCTGAGGACGCCGCCGCGCTGAGGACGCCGCCGCGCTGAGGACGCCGGCGCGTGCCCGGCGACGACGACGGCCGCCCCACCGTGAGGGTGGGGCGGCCGTGGTCGTGCCGGTGCGGCGCCGTCGCCGTCAGGCCGTGCGCTTGGCGTGCAGCAGCCCGTTGCGCAGGAGCTCCAGGCGCTCGTCGAGCAGCACCTGCAGGTCGTCCTTGGACCGCCGCTCGAGCAGCATGTCCCAGTGCGTGCGGGGCGGCTTGCCCGGCTTCTCGTCGGGGCGGGACGCGTCCCGCAGCAGCGCCTGCTGACCGCACCGGCACTCCCAGAGCGCCGGGACGTCCGCCTCCATCGACAGGGGGACCACGGTGCGGTGGTCGTCGGGGCACACGTACTCGCGCATCTGCCGGGGCGCCGGCTCGACGCCGGTGTCCGACTCCAGGCTCGCAGCGCCCAGTCGGGTGCCTCTCAGGCTCCGGTCGGCCATGGGCAGCCACCTCCATCCTCGTCCATCACCACCGGCGCCACGGGGTGGGGGCGCCGGGTACTGCAGGGGACAACGGGACCCCGGGGCGGGCTGTTCCTGCCGCCGGCCGGACGGTCGCCGGGAGGGCCCCCGTCCGGTGCGGCAGCCCCCGGGTCCTGCTCCCTCTTCGGCGCCGACCGGGCTCCCGGATGCCGTCGACCGCGGGTGGGACGCAGGACGTCGCGGGTCACACCCGTCGCGGCTGCTCCCGGCCGGCGTCGGCGACCCCGCGGCGCACGTCCACGCGCAGCAGGAGCAGCCCGCCCACGACGAAGAAGACGACGAGCGAGGCGATGGCCGGGCGGTAGGAGCCGCTCAGCTGGAACACGAGGCCGAAGACGAGCGTGCCGAGCCAGGAGGTGCCCCGCTCCGCCGCCTGGTAGAGGGCGAAGTACTGCGCCTCGCGCCCGACGGGCACGACCTGGGCGTAGAGCGAGCGGGAGATCGCCTGGGTCCCGCCGAGGACGAGGCCGATCGCCGTGGCCAGCAGGAGGAACAGCCCGAAGCGGCCGGCGGGCAGGGCGTAGCCGGCGGCGACGACGACGGTCCAGGCGACGAGGGACCACAGCACCGTCCTGCGGGCGCCGAAGCGCCCGGCGAGGCGTCCGAAGACCAGCGCGCCGCCGAAGGCGACCGCCTGGACGAGGAGGATCGCGGTGATGAGCTGGGACTGGGCGAGGCCGATCTCCACGGTCCCGAAGAGGCTCGCCGCGTAGATGACCGTCTGCACGCCGTCGTTGTAGAAGAGGTAGGCGAGCAGGAGCAGGAGGGTCATCGGGTAGGCGCGGGCGTGCCGCAGCGTGGCCACGAGCTCGCCCAGCGTCCCGCCGAGCGCCCCCCGGCTGCGCCCGCGGGAGGGGGCCACGGCGTCCCCCGCGGGCCCGGCGCCCCCGCTCGGGGGCGGCCGCAGGGGCCGGTCCCGCAGCCCGAGCACGGGCACCAGCGTGAAGGCGCCCCACCACACGCCGGCGGACAGCAGGCTGAGGCGCACCGCCTCGGCCTCGGTGAGCCCCAGGGAGCCCGCACCGGACACGAGGCCGAGGTTCGCCGCGAGCAGGAGGAAGCCCCCGAGGTAGCCCAGCGCCCAGCCGCGGCTGGACACGGCGTCGCGCTCGTCGGGACCGGCGAGGTCGAGCAGCAGGGCGTTGTAGACGACGAGCGAGGCGCCGAGCGAGGCGCCCGCGACCACCTGGAGGACGACGCCGAGCTGCCAGTCCGTCCCGGTCACCGCAGCCATGGACGCCGCGGCGAGCGCGCCGACGAGGGCGAAGGCGCCCAGCAGCAGCCGCTTGCGGACGACCCGGTCGCAGAGCGCGCCGACGAGCGGCAGGAGGAGCGCGGACAGGACGGTGGAGACCGTGGTCGTGTACAGCGACAGGGCGCCCGGGGCGACGGGGATCCCGAGGACGGACAACGTCTCGTCGCAGACGGCACCCGCCGCGAGGTCCGGGCAGGCGGCGGCGGTCGCGACGGCGGTCAGGTAGGGGGCGAGCAGCACGGTCCCCGTCGTCGTGACGTAGGCCGAGTTCGCCCAGTCGTAGACGTACCAGGCCCGGCGCTCGCGGCGCAGCGCGGCCGGGGTCGTGGCCGCCGTCGCCTCCTCGACGGGGACCGGCCTCACGGGTGCGCCGCCCCGCCGGACGCGCCGCGGCCGCGACGCGCGCGCAGGACCTGCCCGAGCAGGTCGGTGCGGTCGGTGACGAGGCCGTCGACGCCGAGGTCGAGGAGGCGGTGCATCGTCGGGACGTCGTCCACCGTCCACACGTGGACCGGGCGCCCCGCGCCGTGGACGGCGCGGACGAGGGCGGGGGTCGCCACGCGCTCGGGCACCTGGACGACGTCGACGCCCGCGAGGGTGCGTCGCACCGCCGGCCCCCGCAGCCGTCCCGGCAGTGCCCGGACGGCGGCGACGACCTCGGCGACGAGGGGTGCCCCGGCCGAGGTGGCGGTGCCCGGCGGCAGCCGCCGCACGACCGCCCGGCGACGGCGCTCCGAGAAGCTGGCGACGACGACCCGCTCCCAGGCGCCGCTGCGCCGCAGGAGGTCCACGAGCGGCGCGACCGCACCCGGCGTCTTGACGTCCACGTTGAGGACGGCCGTGGGGAACGCCTCGAGCACCTCGGCCAGGCGGGGCACGGGCTCGCGCCCGCCGATGCGGGCACGGGCGACGTCGGACCAGTCCGTCCGCGCCAGCAGGCCCGTGGCGTCGCTCACCCGGTCGAGACGGTCGTCGTGGAAGGCGACGAGGACGCCGTCCGCGGTCGTGCGGACGTCGGTCTCGAGGACGTCGGCGCCGAGGTCGAGCGCGGCGGCGAAGGCGACGAGCGAGTTCTCCAGCCCGTCGCGGGAGAAACCGCGGTGGGCCACGAGCAGCGGCCCGGGCGCCTGCAGCGCGGCGGGGCGCGGGCGGTGGCCGCCGCGGGTCACGGCCCCGGCGCGGCGGCCGGGGAGGGCGACGCCGTCCCTCACGGCTCCCCGGCGTCGTCCGCGGCGGGGCCGCCCGCCTCGGCCGCCTCGGTCGGCCCGGCAGCCTCGGTCGGCCCGGCAGCCTCGGTCGGCCCGGCAGCCTCGGTCGGCCCGGCAGCCTCGGTCGGCCCGGCAGCCTCGGTCGGCCCGGCAGCCTCGGTCGGCCCGGCAGCCTCGGTCGGCCCGGCAGCCTCGGTCGGCCCGGCAGCCGCGGCCGGGTCGGCCTGCTCGGCGAACTCGAAGTGCCAGGGCTCCGGCTTCGAGCCGTCCGCCTCGGCCCACGAGGGGTGGAAGAAGCCGAACAGCGGCGCCCGCTGGACCATCCACGCGTGCTGCGGCGTGCCGAAGTCCTCGACGCCGCCGCAGAGGTCGACCGCGCGGCCGAGGCCGTGGCGGCTCGTGCCGGGGACGGCGGCCAGCCCGGGCTTGCGGGCGCGCACGGAGATCTGCTCCTCGAGGGAGCGGTAGGAGTCGGTGACGCACAGCGGCTGCCCGAAGGTCTGGGCGTAGGCCCGGCTCATGGCGTCGAAGGAGCGAGCCGCGTCGGCGCGCAGGCGGTGGCCCGGGGCGGTCTCCAGCGGGCACAGGGCCTCGAGGGGGATCTCGCCGTTGGGGTAGGCGCTGACGTCGCTGGACGCGCAGCCCCCCGAGCCCGCCGGCAGGTCGACCGGGCCGGCCGCCCCGGCCGCGGCGGCGAGGTCGGCCGCCTCCCGGGCGGCGTCGACGGCCGTCCCCAGCCGCTCGCGCGCGGCCGCGAGCCGGGCGTCGACCGCGGCGGCGAGGTCGCGCTGCTCGGCGAGGGCGTCGGCGGCGGAGGCCGCCTCCGCGTCCGCCTCCTGCTGGGCCGCCACGGCCTCGGTGGCGGCGGCGTCGGCGCGGGCGAGGGCCTGGCGCGCGACGGCGTCGGCGTCCAGGGCGCCCCGGACGGCGCCGGCCCGGTGCCGCCCGAGGGCCTCGAGCAGGCTGAGCTGGTCGCCGATCTCGTCCGTCGTCGCGCTGCCGAGGAGCGCGGAGGCGACCGGCATCGCCCCGACGTCCTCGGCCCCGCGGTAGCTCGAGCTCGCCCACCGCCCGACCTCGCTGCGCTCGCGGGCCACGGTCGTGGCGGCGGAGGCGGCGACCTGCCGCTGGTGCTCCTGCTCGGCGACCGCCGCGTCGTGCCGCGCCCGCGCCGCGTCCCGGGCCTCGAGGGCGGCGCCCGCCCTCGCGGACACGGCGGCGAGCTGCCGGGAGGCCTCCGCCGAGGCCGCGACCGCCTCCTCGTACGCCGCCACGGCCGCCGGGTCCGGCGCCGGGGCCGTGCCCTCGGCGGCAGGCGCGCCCTCCGGGGCGGCCGTCCCCTCCTCGGGGTCCACCGGCTCGCCCGTCGCCGTCCCGCCGCCCGGCCTCTCGTCGCCGGGGGTGGTCTCGTCGCCGGGGGTCTCGTCGCCGGGGGTCTCGTCGCCGGGGGTCTCGTCGCCCGGGGTCTCGTCGCCCGGGGAGGAGGCCGCGGCCGTGGGCGTGGGGGCGCTCGTGGCCGGCGAGGTCGCCCGACCCGCCGCGCTCGGGCCCGCCGTCACGGTCGTGCCCTCGCCCGCGGGGGCCGGGGTCGCCGCCGAGGCCGGCAGCACGAGGCCGCCGCAGAGGGCGGCCGCTCCCACCAGCACGGCGGCACCGCGCAGGACCCCGGGCGCTCGGCGGGCGAGGGCACCGGCGCGCGTGCGCCGCGACGGCACGGTCGGCGCCGCCCCGGGCCTCGTCGCCGTCACGGGACCCGTCGTCGCCGCCCTGCTCGCCTCGCCCCGCACCGGTCCTCCTCGTCCCACGCCGCTGCGCGTCCTCGCCGGGCGCTCTCCCCGGGCACTCTCCCCGGACATCGTCCTCGGGCACCCTCGCCGGACATCGTCCTCGGGCATCCTCCTCGGGCATCGGCACGTCTGTCACGGTCCTGGAGCACCCCGTCCGCGCGTCCCGGAGGCCCCGCCCGTGCGGCGGGCCGGCGCTCAGCGTCTCGACCGGTACATCTCCTCGATCTCCCCGGCGAACTCCTCGAGGACCACGCGTCGCTTGACCTTCATGCTGGGGGTCAGCTGGCCGGCCTCCTCGGTGAGGTCGACGGGCAGGACGCGCAGCCGCTTGACGCCCTCGGCGGACGACACGCCCTCGTTCGCCCGGTCCACGGCGCCCCTCAGCTCCGCGAGGAGCTCGGGGTCGTCCACGAGCTCGGCCACCGGCGTGGCGGGCCGGCCCTGCTGGGCGAGCCACGCGTGCACCGCCTCCTCGTCGAGGGTGATCAGCGCCCCCACGCTGCTGCGGCCGTCGCCGACGATGACGGCCTGGCTGACCAGGGGGTGCGCGCGGACGGCGTCCTCGAGGGGGCCGGGGGAGACGTTCTTGCCGGAGGAGGTGACGAGGATGTCCTTGGACCGGCCCGTGATGCGCAGGTACCCGTCCGCGTCCAGCTCGCCGAGGTCACCCGTGGCGAACCAGCCGTCGTCGAGCACCGCGGCGGTGGCGTCGGGGTTGCCGAGGTACTCGCGGAAGACGTGGCCGCCCCGCAGGAGCACCTCCCCGGAGCCGGAGACCCGGACGTCGAAGCCCGGGAGCGCGCGCCCGACCGTCCCGACCCGCTGGTCGCGCGGGGTGTTCACGGTGGCGGCGGCCGTGGTCTCCGTCAGCCCGTAGCCCTCGAGGATCGTCACGCCGACGCCACGGAAGAAGTGGCCCAGCCGCTCGCCGAGCGGCGCGCCGCCCGAGACGGCCCACTCGGCGCGGCCCCCCAGCGCGGCGCGCAGCCTCGTGTAGACCAACCGGTCGAAGAGCGCGTGCTGGGCCCGCAGGAGCAGCCCGGGGCCGCCCGTGTCCTGGGCCCGGCTCCACGCCGTGGCCACGTCCGACGCCCGCTCGAAGACGGCGCCGCGCCCCTCGGTCGTCGCCCGGCGCCGCGCGGTCTCGTAGACGCGCTCGAAGACCCTCGGCACGGCGAGGACGAAGGTCGGCCGGAAGGTGGGCAGGTCGCGCGTGATGCGGGCCACGTCGCTGTGCCCCATCTGCACCCGGGCCATGAGGACGGCGATCTCGATCATCCGCCCGAAGACGTGCGCGAGCGGGAGGAAGAGCAGCGTGGAGGACCGCGGGTCGGTGAACAGCTCGGGGAGCAGCTCGACGGCCGTCCCGCACTCGACGAGGAAGTTGCCGTGCGTGAGGACGCACCCCTTGGGGCGCCCCGTGGTCCCGGACGTGTAGATGATCGTCGCCACGTCGTCGCGCGTCAGCGCGGCGCGGCGGCGGGCGAGCTCGGCGCGGCCGTCGTCCGCCGCCGCGCGGCCCGAGGCGACGAGGTCGCCGAGCGTCGGCAGGACGCCCGTGGCGCCCCCGTCGACGACCCAGGAGGAGCGCAGCGCCGGCAGGTCCCCGGAGACCTGCGCCAGCGTCTTCGCGTGGCTGGGCGTCTCGACGAAGCACGCGACGGCCCCGGAGTCCTCGAGGATCCAGCGCAGCTGGTCGGGGGCGCTCGTCTCGTAGACGGGCACGACGACGGCGCCCGCCGCCCACAGCGCGGCGTCCAGCAACGTCCACTCGTACCGCGTCCGGGACATGAGGCCGACCCGGTCGCCGGGAGCGACCCCGGAGGCCACGAGGCCGAGCGCGACCTCCTCGACCTCCTGCGCGAAGCGCCGCGCGTCCACGCCCTGCCAGCCGCCGCCCGAGCGGCGCGCGAGGACCTCCCGGTCCGGCTCCTGCTCCGCGGCGCGCGCGACGACCTCGGCCAGGCTGGCGGGCGGGTCGGCCTGCCACCACCACGTGCCGCCGGTCGCCGCGGGACGGGGCGCCGCTGGAGAGCTCGAGGAGGGCCGCGCTGCGCTCATGGACGCAGCCTAGGAGACGGCACCCCTCGCGGCCGGGGCGTCGCGGTCGCCCCCGACGGGACCCAGGCAGCAGAGTGGCCCCGCACCGGCCGACCGGCCGCTGCGTGAGGAGATCCCGCATGTCCCTGCTCCAGCGCCTGCGCGGCGGCTCCGCGCGCGGCGGCCAGGACCCGCGTCCTGACGAGTCGCCGTCCGCCGACGACGCGTCCCCGCCGTCCCGGGGCCAGGAAGAGGAGGACCAGGGAGGGCTCGGCGCGGTCGTCGAGGTCCGTTCCCCCCAGGCGCGCCAGTCGACGCGCTTCAGCCGCCTCGAGCGCGCCGCGACGTCGGTGGCGCTGTGGGTCCTGCGCGTGCTCGCGATCGTCGCCGGGCTCGTCCTCGTCTTCGTCGTCCTGCGCGAGCTGTGGTCGATCGTCCTGCCCGTCGTGCTCGCGCTCATCCTCTCCACCGTCCTGTGGCCGGTGGTCAAGCTGCTGCGCCGGGTGATGCCGGCCGCGCTCGCGGCGGCGATCGCCCTCGTCGTCTTCCTCGGCGCGATCGTGGGGATCTTCGCCTTCCTCATCCCGCGGGTCGTGGACCAGGCGTCCGGTCTCACGCAGCAGGTGGTCAACGGCTTCGAGACGCTGCAGCAGACCGTCACCGACGCCACCGAGAACGGCATCCTCGGCATCGGCGGCGACCAGATCAGCACCTGGATCGACGACGGCCTGCAGCGCCTGCAGAGCAACGCGCAGAGCATCGCCAGCTCGGTCGGCGGCGGGGTCGTCAGCGGCCTCACGAGCCTCGGCTCGGCGCTCATCACCCTGCTGCTGGTGCTCGTCCTCACGTTCTTCTTCACGAAGGACGGGCCGAAGTTCCTGCCCTGGCTCCACCTGTGGAGCGGGGCCAAGGTCGCCGACCACGTCGACGAGCTGCTGTCGCGGGTGTGGTCGACCCTGCAGGGCTACATCTTCTCCCAGGCCGCCGTCGCCCTCGTGGACGCCGTCTTCATCGGGCTGGGCCTGCTCGTCATCGGCGTGCCCTTCGCCTTCCCGCTCGCGGTCCTCGTCTTCTTCGCGGCATTCATCCCCATCGTCGGGGCCGTCGCCACCGGGGCGCTCGCGACGCTCGTCGCCCTCGTCAGCCTCGGGTGGCCGCAGGCTCTCGCCACGCTGGCAGTCGTCCTCCTCGTGCAGCAGCTCGAGGGCAACGTCCTGCAGCCCCTCCTCGTGGGCAAGACGCTCGCGCTGCACCCCGCCGTCGTCATCCTCGCCGTCACCGCCGGTGGCACCATCGCGGGGATCATCGGGGCCTTCCTCGCCGTCCCGCTGGCCGCGGTGGGCACCGTCGTCTTCCGCTACGTCCGCGAGGGCGTCCTGGGGGAGGACCCCGCGCACGGCGACGGAGGGTCCCCGCCGCTGACGAAGGAGCTGTCCGAGAAGGTCGAGGAGAAGGCCGACGCCGGCGAGGACCCGCGCGAGGCCGTCGCGGACGCGACGCCCCGCGGCTGACCGCCGACGTCGCCGACCGCCGACGTCCTCACGACGACGCCCCGCCCCCTCACGAGGGGCGGGGCGTCGTCGTCGGACGGCTGCTCGGGTCAGCTCCCGGCCACTCAGCGGCCGGCCACTCAGCGCCCGGCCACTCAGCGCCCGGCCACGACCAGCCGCTCGCTGGTCGCCGCGTCCGAGGTGACGCCGTGGGCCCGCAGGTCGTGGGGTCCGCGACGGGCGTCCGCCGGCACCCGCACCTGCGTGGAGAACCCGCCGTCGGCGTCTGCCCGCACGGTCGCCAGGGCGACCACCTCGGCCTCGCCGCGGCCCTGGTGGCGCTGGAGCGTCATCTCCACCTGCTCGCCGGGCGCGAAGCCGGTCCCGGTCACGGCGACCCGCGCGCCGGGGCTCGCGAGGCGCGCGCCGAGCCCCAGGGCCGGGTCGACCTCGACCGCCGGGGCGGCCGAGACCTCGACCCGGACCTCCCGCGTCACGCTGGAGCGTCCGTCGTCCACCGTGACGTGCGCCGTGTACGAGCCCGGCTGCGCGTAGACGTGGTCACCGGCCACCGTCGCGGCGTCGTCCTCCACCCGGGTGGCGACCTCCTCGAGCGGGGTCCCGTCGCCCCACAGGACCCGGGCGGTGACGTCCTCCGGCGCGGCCGTGCCGCCGGAGACCGTGCCGAGGGCCGCCTCGACGGGCTGCCCCGCCACCGCCGCCACCGACGCCGGCGCGGACAGCTCCAGCGCGGCCGCGGGCGTGCCGTCCGAGGCGACCGCCATGACGTGCACGCGCCCGTCCTCGGTCTCCGTGCCCTGCTGGTCGGGCATCGTCACCGAGACGGGGAGGGGCCCGTCCAGCGCCACCGGCGCCGTCGCGAAGACGTACGGGCGGGCGCCGTCGCGGCTGCCGTCGCGCAGGCGGTACTGCGCGGCCGCCACGACGACGTTGCCGAACTGCGGGTCGCCGGCGCCGCCGCCGAGCGTCCAGTCCGACAGCTGGAGCGGCACCTCCTGCGTGCTGCCGTCGGCGTAGGTGAGCGTCGCCGTCTCGTCCTGCGCGCCCTGCGTGCCGGCGCCGACGAAGGAGACCTGCGTCGCGTCGGCCGGCAGGTCGAGGTCGACGACCTGCCCGTCGCCCGTCGCGTTGTCCGGGGCGCCCGCGGGCACCGCGGGGAGGACGAAGGACAGGTCCGTGCCGGGCACCTCGTGGCGCTCGCCCTGGACGAGCCCCGCGTCGGCCAGGGCCGCGCGGGAGTACGCCCAGCCCTTCGCGTCGCAGTCCGCCGTGGCTCCGACGGCCGTGCCCTCGTCGCCGAGGCACGTGCTGTCGAAGGCCGCGCGCAGCGAGCCCTCCGGCACCAGCGCGACGTCGACGAGCAGGGCGGCCGACGCGCTCTCGTCACCGGCCGTCGCCGTGACGACGACCCGGTGCACCCCCGGCTCGGCGTAGGTGTGGCCCCCGCTGACGACGAGCGAGCCGAGACGGCCCTCCCGCACGTCCGCCGGCGCCGGCTCGCTGCCGTCGCCCCAGTCGACGGTGACGTCGACCGCGTCCGCGTCGGCGCCCGCGACGACCGCGAGGTCGCCCGAGACCTCCGTCCCCGTCTGCGCGGTGAGGTCCTGCCCGGCGGTCACGGCGAGGTCGCCGGTCACCGCCTCGGCCGGGTCGACGAGGAGCTCGACCTCGGACAGGGAGACCTGCTCCTGCGTGCCGTCGGTCACGCGCAGCCGGTACCGCGAGTACGGCTGCACCGACGACCGGGCGTCGTCGACCTGGAACGGCCGCGTCTGCCGACGCCAGTCGAAGGTCTGCCCCGAGCGGGCGTCGACCTGCGTCCACGACTCGCCGTCGTCGGAGCCCTCGAGCACCCACGCGCTCGGGTCCCCGGCACCGTCGGTGCCGCCGGAGCCGGAGGTCAGCGTGTACGTCCGCACCGCGCGGGCGCCGACCGCCGAGTCCCACGTCAGCGTCGCGTCCGCGCCCAGGACCGCCTCGGTCCGCGACGTGTCGTCCACGAGCGCCCCGACGTCGCCGCCGTCCGCGCTCGTGAGCCGGCCGAGGCCCTCGGCGGTGGAGTCCTCGAGCGGGTCGGGCGCCTCGCCCTCGGGCGTGAGCGACGGCGGGGAGTCCTCCGTCGCCGACCCCCACGACGACGGCTCGGGGCCGGTCGTGAAGTCCAGCTCGTGGCCGCCGCTGACCTGGTCGGCGGTCAGCCAGGTCTGCTCGTGCTCCTGGCCGTCGACGGCGAGGGACTGCACGTAGACGTCCTCGTGCCCGTTGTCCCCGCCGCCGGCGTCCTGCGCCTCGACGACGAGGTCGCCGTCGGGGCGGTGCACCACGGCCCGGTCGAACAGCGGCGAGCCGATGCTCCACCGGTCCGAGCCCACCTGCTGCGGGTAGATCCCGAGCGAGGACAGCACGTACCAGGCGGACATCTCCCCGTTGTCCTCGTCGCCGGGGTAGCCCTGGCCGATCTCGTCGCCGGTGTACAGGCGCCGCATGATGTCGCGGACGAGCGCCTGGGTCTTCTCCGGCGCGTCCGCCTGCAGGTAGGCGTAGGGGATGTGGTGGCTGACCTGGTTGCTCATCCCGAGCTGTCCGAGCCGCACGTCGCGCGCCTCGCGCATCTCGTGGATGACGCCGCCGTAGCCGCCGGGCTTGTCCGCCTCCTCGGGCGTGGCGAAGAACTCGTCGAGCTTGTCCTCCAGGCCCTGCCGCCCGCCGTACAGCGCCGCGAGCCCGGCGCCGTCGTGCGGGGCGTGGAAGGCGAAGTTCCAGCCGTCCGTCTCGGTGTAGACCCCGCCCCAGGCCTCGGGGTCGAACTCCTCCGGGGACTGCTGGAACTCCCCGTCGGGCTCGCGGCCCTGGAAGAAGCCCACCGACGGGTCGAACATCCGGCTGTACCCGGTCGCCCGGTCGAGGAAGTACGTCGACTCCTCGCGCAGCCGCGCCCGCCGGTCCTCGGGCGTCCTCGGGTCCTCGGCGAGGGCGGCGGCCATGTTGCCGATGCCGTAGTCGTTGATGAAGCCCTCGAGGCCCCAGCTGACGCTCTCGCCCGTCGTCGTGGGCGTGTAGCCGAGGAAGATCGAGGAGTCGAGGCCCTTGCGGCCCACGGCCGCGTCGTCCGACGGGGTCGTCGCGTTCTTCACGGCCGCGTCGTAGGTCTCCAGGGCGTCGGGCAGGTCCACGCCCTTGAGGTAGGCGTCGGCGAAGGCGACGTCAGAGCTCGTGCCCGTCATGAGGTTCGCGTAGCCGGGGGAGGACCAGCGCGAGACCCAGCCGCCGTCCCGGTAGTGCTGCACGAAGCCGTCGACGAGCTCGGCGGCGACGTCCGGGTACAGCAGCGAGTAGGCGGGCCACACGGTCCGGTAGGTGTCCCAGAACCCGTTGTTGACGTAGATCTTCCCGTCGACGACCTCGGCGCCGGTCTCCGTGGCGGTGGGCTCCCCGGCCGGCTCGGCCATGGGGCTCGCGTGCCGGTAGACGGGCTCGTCGGCCGTGCCGGTGTTCTCGAACTGGCTGTTGGGGTAGAGGTTCAGCCGGTACAGCGAGCCGTAGAGGCTGCGCAGCTCCGTCTCGCTCGCCCCCTGCACCTCGACGACGCCGAGGCGCTCGTCCCACTGCCGGGCGGCGTCGGCGCGCACGTCGTCGAACGAGCGGCCGGCCACCTCCATGGCGAGGTTCGCCCGCGCCTGGTCCAGGCTGATGAAGGACGTCGCGACCCGCAGCTCCACGTCGCCGTCGCCGTCGAACGCGGCGTAGCGCGTGCCGGCGTGCCCGCCGTCGGTCTCCCCGGCCGCGCTCGCGGCGCGGTCGAAGGTGCCCGCCACGAACATCCGGCTGCGGCCGGCGGACAGGCCGCTGCCGTTGTCGACCCAGCCGGTGAGCTCGTCCGAGCCCGCCGCGACCGAGAACTCCCCGTCGTCGTCCACCGTGTCGACGACGACCTGGCGCGGCGCTCCCTCGGGGAAGGAGAAGCGCATCACGGCGCCGTGGTCGGTCGGCGTCATCTCGGCGCGCAGCCCGCCGTCGAGGTCGACGCCGTAGTAGTCCGGCTGCGCGGTCTCGTCGTCGTGGGCGAAGGGCAGCGACCTCGCCTGCGCACCGCCGGCGGGGACGCCGTCGGCGGTCGCCGGCATGAAGGACACCTGGTTGCGGTCACCCATCCACGGGCTCGGCTCGTGCGAGAACGCCAGCCCCTGCAGGTGCGGGCGGTTGCGCGCGTCGTTGCCGCGCGCCCAGTCGTACTCCCAGCTCTGGCTGTTCGCGTTCGTGGTCGGGGTGAGGAAGTTGAACCCGTTGGGCACGGCCGTGATGGGCAGGTTGTTGCCCCGCGAGAAGCTCCCCGTCGAGTTGGTGCCGCGCCGGGTGTCGACGAGCTCGGCGAACCCCGTGCCGTCGGCGGGCGCGGTGAGGCGCTCGGGGGACGGGTCGATGACCACGTCGTCGACCCAGCCGCCGAAGGCGGTGCCCTCGTCGGCGTCGGGGTCGTCGTAGGACAGCAGGAGCGCCTCGACCGTCTTCCCGGCGGCCACGGCCCCGAGGTCGGCCTCGACCTGGTTCCACTGGTCGGGGTAGAGGACGTCGGAGGCCCCCTGGCCCGCGGCGGTCAGCGGGTAGCCGTGCTGGTCGGTGGCGCCGAGCTCGGACAGGCGGGTGCCGTCGGTGAAGCGGACGTCCATCGCGACGTGCAGGGAGGGGTAGGAGAGGTCCCCGCCGGTCAGCTCGGGGAAGACCCGGTAGGACAGCCGGCTGTCCTCCCCGACGGCGACGTCGTCGACGTCGAGCACCCGGTTGACGGCGTAGCCGCGCCCGTCGGCGGTGTGGACGCCCGCGTAGCGCAGGGCCGCGACCCCCGTGAAGCCGACCCGGGGCCGGATCGTCGGGCCGGAGGCCGGGCCGGGACCCACCTCGGTCGTCATGGGCTCGGCGGTGCCGTCGACCGGCGCGGTCCCGTCCGCGAGGTCGAGCTCGGCCAGCTGCAGCAGGGGGGCGCCGCCGTTGGCGTCCACCTGCAGCCGGTACCAGCGGTGCGGGGCCGAGGCCTCGTCCAGGACGAACTGCTGGGTGGACAGGCGTGCGGGGAAGGTCACGTCGGTGCGGCGGTCGACCTCGGTCCAGGACTGCCCGTCGTCGGACCCGAGCAGCCGCACGGACCGCGGGTCGCGGGCCGGCTCGTCGTCGGCCGACGTCATCGACCACGTCGTGACCGGCCGGGCCTCGGCGAGCTCGACCTGCAGCCAGCCGGTGGGGGAGAAGGTCAGCCACTTCGAGCTGGTGGAGCCGTCGACCCCGGCCGCAGCGACCTCGTTGGGGGGGTTGTCGGCGCTCGCGGTGACGGCGACGACGTCGTCGCGCAGGGAGCCCGGCAGCCCGGGCTCGCCGCCCGCGACGCCGTCCTGCAGCGGCTCGCCGTCCTGGAGCTCCGGCGTGCTGACGAGGACCTCGGGGGAGTCGCCCTGCTCGAAGGAGGTGCCGAAGGCGGCGCCGGCGGGAGCCGCGGACGACAGCGGCGCCGTCGCCACGAGCGCCAGGGGGACCACGAGGGCGGTCGCGGCGACCCCGGCGAGGGGCGCCCGGGCGGCACGCCGGGCGCGCGGGCCCGGCGACCGGCGGGGGGATGCGGGGTGGGTCGGGGAGGTGGGGGGCGGGGGCGCCATGGGCGGACCTTCCGTCGGGGTCGAACGGGCGGCGAGGGCCCGCGGCGCCGCGGGGGGACGCCGCTGCGCGGCCCCGGGTCTCGCGGCGGTGCGGACCTCAGCACAGGGAACATCTCCGGCGCACCGGGTGTCAACGTTGTCAGGGCAGCGCTCGGGTGCCATCCTCCGCGGGTGACCGGTGACGACGCCTCCCGCAGCGCCGCCGCCGACGCCTCGGCCGTGGTGCCCGCGCCCGTGCGGACGCTCCAGCACGTCGCCGAGCTGGCGGGCGTGAGCGTGAAGACGGCCTCGCGCGCGCTGAACGACGAGCCCTACGTCGCACCGGCGACCGCGGCCCGGGTCCGCGACGCGGCGGCCCGCGCGGGGTACCGCGTGAACGCGACCGCCCGGGACCTGCGCCGCGGCGCCCCGTCCCCGCTCGTCGGCCTCGTCTCCGCCGACCTGGCGAACCCCTTCTACTCCCGGCTCGCCGCCGGGATCGAGCGCGAGATCCGACCGGCGGGCCTGCTGCTCGTGACGTCCTCCTCGGACGAGGACCCGGACGCCGAGCGTGCCGTCGTCGCGTCCCTGCTCGAGCGCCAGGTGCGCGCCCTCGTCGTCGTGAGCACGACCGAGACGCACGAGCACCTGGCCGAGGAGCGGCGCCCCGGCACCCCGCTCGTGATGGTGGACCGGTCCGGCTCGGTGGAGGACGCCGACAGCGTGACCCTCGACAACCGGGCCGGTGCCCGCGCGGCCGCGGAGCACCTCCTCACCTGCTCTAGCGGTGCACCACGCCTGTCCGTCGTCACCGACCTGCGCCGGCTCGAGACCGGACGGGCCCGCCTCGCCGGCGTCGCCGACGCGCTGCACGCGGCCGGCCTGGACCCGCTGGGGGCCGACCGCGTCCGGGAGGCGCACGACGTGCGCAGCGCCGAGCGGGCCGTCGCCGAGCTGCTCGCGGCCGACCCCCCGCCCACGGCGGTCCTCGCGATGAACAACCGGCTGGCGACGGGCGCCGTGCGCGCCGTGGCCGCGGCCGGGGAGCGCGGCGCCCGCGTCGCCGTCGCCGGCTTCGACGACCTCGAGCTCGCCGCGCAGGTGGGTCTCACGGTCGTCGCCTACGACGCCGAGGAGATGGGCCGCGCGGTCGGACGCCTCGTCCTCGAGCGGGTGAGGGGGGAGCGCGGTCCGGCCCGTCGCGTCGTCGTCCCCACCACCCTCGTGGTCAACTCTCCGTGCGGGCGGGGGCACGGCGCGGACGCCGGGCTCCCGGCCGGGGCGGGGCGAGGTCACGATCGCGTGACGTCGTTGACACCGGAGACGGCCCCTGCCTAACGTTCCGTCGTACTGACATCGATGTCACTCCGAAGGAGAGCACATGCGTTCCACACGGCTGACGACCGGGGTCGTCGCGGGCGTCGCGGCCCTCGGTCTCACCCTCACCGCCTGCGGGTCCGACTCGGGCAGCGGCAGCGGGTCCGACGACGGGGGCTCGGGTGGCGGTGACGCCAGCGAGGTCGAGGTCTTCACCTGGTGGGCCGCGGGCTCGGAGAAGGCCGGGCTGGACGCGCTCGTCGACGTGTTCGACCAGCAGCACCCGGACACGGAGTTCATCAACGGTGCCGTCGCCGGGGGCGCCGGCTCCGCGGCCAAGGACCTCCTCCAGCAGCGGCTGCAGACCAACGACCCGCCGGACACGTTCCAGGCGCACGCCGGGGCGGAGCTGCAGGACTACATCGACGCCGCGCAGATCGAGGACGTCAGCGCGCAGTTCGAGGAGTACGGCCTCACCGACGCCGTGCCGCAGGACCTCATCGACCTGCTGACCACGGACGACGGCGCGATCTACTCGATCCCCTCGAACATCCACCGCTCGAACGTCGTGTGGGCCAACCCGACGGTGATCGAGGGCGCCGGGCTCGACCCCGAGGCCACCTACGCCACCATCGACGACTGGATCCCGGCCCTGCAGGCCGTGCAGGACTCGGGCAAGACGCCGCTGTCGGTGGGCCAGGCCTGGACCCAGGTCAACCTCCTCGAGACGGTGCTCATGTCCGACCTCGGCGCCGACGGCTACATCGGCCTGTGGGACGGCTCGACGGACTGGAGCTCGGCCGAGGTGACGGACGCCCTCGAGGACTTCCAGACCCTCATGAGCTTCACGAACACCGACCGTGACGGTCTCGACTGGCCGGACGCCACGCAGCAGATCATCGACGGCGACGCCGCCTTCAACGTGATGGGCGACTGGGCCGAGGCCGCGTTCGAGGAGCAGGACATGACGGACGGGGAGGACTACGTCCACTTCCCCGTCCCCGGGACGGAGGACCAGTTCGGCTTCCTCGCCGACTCCTTCACCCTGCCCGTCGGCGCCCCGCACCCCGGCGGCTCCGAGGCCTGGCTGTCCACCGTCGCCTCGCCCGAGGGCCAGGCGGCGTTCAACAAGGCCAAGGGCTCGATCCCGGCCCGCTCGGACGTCGACCTGTCCGACTTCAGCGAGTACCAGCAGAGCGCCGCGGAGGACTTCACCTCCACGACGATCGTCCCCTCGCTGGCCCACGGCGCGGCGGCGCCGGTCGCGACGCTGAACGACATCACCGACGCGACGAGCAAGTTCACGAGCGGGTCCTCGGACCTCGCGACGTTCCAGCAGGAGATGGCCGCGGCCGTCAACGGCTGACCTGCGCACGCGCGACGCCCTCCCCGGTCTCCTCCGACGGGGGAGGGCGTCGCGGCGCCCGCCCCGACGGGCCGGCACGGCACGACCCGCACGACCCTCGGCCCGACCTGCTCGCCGGCGCACCGACGGGCGGGAGCCCCAGCCCTCGTGGAGGACCCCTGTGACCACGGACCCCGTGAGCCCACGAACGGGTGACGCGCGGTGAGCGTCGCCGACCGCACCACCCCCGGCACGGCCGGCGCGACGGCGCCCGCGGGCACCGCACCGCGCCCGCGCCGGCACCGGAACCGGCGCTACGTCGCGCCCCTGCTGCTCATCTCGCCCTCGCTCGTCATCGTCGCCGTCTTCGTGTACGGCCTCATCGCCGTCAACATCCGGACCTCGCTGACGGACGCGAACTCGGCGGCGACGGTGACCGGCCAGGAACCCACGAGCTTCGTGGGTCTCGCCAACTACGTCGCCCTGCTGCAGGACCCCGACTTCCAGCACTCCCTCGCCAACATGGCCATCTACACGGTGGTGTTCCTGGTCGGCGCGCTCGCGGTCGGCTTCGTGTGGGCGTGGCTGCTCGACAAGCCCATCAAGGGGGAGGGGATCTTCCGCTCGGTCTACCTCTTCCCGATGGCCGTCTCCTTCGTGGCCTCCGGCGTGGTGTGGCGGTGGCTGCTCAACTCCAACACCGGCGACTCCGCCTCCGGCCTCAACGCCCTCTTCGAGATGGTGGGGCTGGGCTTCCTGCAGAACAGCTGGTGGAGCAACCCGACGTGGGGCATCGCCGCCATCGCGCTCCCGGCGGTGTGGCAGCTCGCCGGCTACGTCATGGCCCTCTTCCTCGCCGGGTTCCGCGGCGTCCCGGAGGAGCTCCGCGAGGCCGGCCGGATGGACGGCGCGAGCGAGTGGAAGCTCTACCGCTACGTCGTCTTCCCCCAGCTGAGCCCGGTCCTGCTCTCGGCGCTCATCATCATCGGCCACATGTCGCTGAAGGTGTTCGACCTCATCCTGTCGATCGCCGACTCGGCCAACTACTCCACGAAGATCCCCGCGGTCGACGTGCTCCAGTACAAGTCGAGCTTCGAGTACGCCAACGCCGCCGCGGTCGGGACCATCCTGCTGCTGCTGGTGGCCCTGCTGATCATCCCCTACCTGGTGCGCACCGCCCGAGCGGAGAAGGACCGATGAGCTCGACGACGACGACGGTCGCGGCCCCGAAGCCCGACGAGCGGCTGCGGCTCGCGCCCCGGCCGCGGGAGCGGAAGTTCTCGCGGGGCCGGACGCTGCGGTACGTCCTCCTGCTGGTGTTCCTGCTCTTCGTCCTCACCCCGGTCTACGTCCTGCTCGTGACGAGCTTCAAGGGCGCCGGGGACGCGACGGCGGACTCGGCGTGGGCGCTGCCGAGCACCTGGACGCTGGAGAACTGGTCGGCGGCGTGGGAGGCCCTCGCCCCCGCCATCGGTCGCACCTTCCTCATGGTCATCCCGGCGGCGATCATCTCGTCCGTCCTGGGCTCCATGAACGGCTTCGTGCTGTCCCGCTGGAGGTTCCCGTACGCCAACCTGGTGTTCACGCTCATCCTCTTCGGGATGTTCATCCCCTACCAGGCCGTGGTCATCCCGCTCGCGCAGCTGCTCACCGTGA
Source organism: Pseudokineococcus basanitobsidens (assembly GCF_037482545.1). Lineage (NCBI taxonomy): Bacteria > Bacillati > Actinomycetota > Actinomycetes > Kineosporiales > Kineosporiaceae > Pseudokineococcus > Pseudokineococcus basanitobsidens. Next base: position 45,700 of record NZ_JBBIAA010000005.1, read on the forward strand.
CCCTGCAGGTGCCGTCGGGCATCCCGTCGCTGATCATCCTGCACGTCGTCTACGGCATCCCGATCACGACGCTGATCTTCCGCAACTACTACGAGTCGGTCCCGGGCGAGCTCATCGAGGCCGCGCGCGTGGACGGCGCGGGGATGCTGCGCACCTTCGCCTCGGTGATCCTGCCGATCTCGGTGCCCGGCTTCGTCGTCGTGCTCATCTGGCAGTTCACCAGCGCCTGGAACGACTTCCTCTTCGCCGTGTTCTTCGCCTCGAGCCAGAACGGCCCGGTCACGCTGGCGCTGAACAACTTCGCCAACGGCGCGCTGCTGCAGAACTACGGGCAGTCGATGGCGGGCGCCCTGCTGGCCTCCGCCCCGACGCTCGTGGTGTACATCGTCCTCGGCAAGTACTTCATCGGCGGGATGATGTCCGGCTCCGTCAAGGGCTGACCGTCCGCCCGACGCCCCACCCGACACCCAGCAGCCCCCGTCCCGGTCGAGCGACCGGGACGGGGGCTGCGCCGTCCCGGTCGTCACCGGGCTCAGGCGTCGACGCGGATGCCGAACAGCCGCCGCGGGTCCTGGAGCGAGGCCGGCGGCAGGGCGGCGGAGCGGGGGAGGCGCCCGCCCCAGCGGACGGCGCGGCGGTGCGGCGCCGGGGCCCCGCGGCGCGGGACGAAGACGTAGTCCCCGACGACCTCGCCGACGAGGAGCGCCTGCTCGCCCTCGATGGGCAGACCCACCTCGTCGCCGACGGCGACGTCACGCACGAGAGCCTCGAGCTGGCGCAGCTCCTTGCCGGGGCGGCGCCCGGGGTGGACCCGTCTGAGCAGGGCGCGGAGGTCGGGCTCGGGGACCTCCTCGGGCTCCGCGCCCTTCGCCGCCGCCTTCTCGGCGGCCGAGCCCTCGGCGAGCCGTCGGGTCTCGGCGAGCCCCTCCACGACGTCGACGTCGACGCCGGAGCCGGTGGACAGGCCGATGACGCCGTCGGCGAGGAAGGCGGCGAGCTCGTCGGCGCCGCCGGGGCGCACGACCCACAGCGACCGACCGCTGGTCGTGCGGGGGAGGGCCGGGCGCGGCTCGGGCCACACGTAGGGCAGGTCGTCGGGCTCGTCACCGAGCACCGGGCGGTAGGTGCCCGGCTCCTTGCGCAGCAGGGCCGAGCGGTGGCTGCGGTGCAGCGCCTCGTCCCCGAGCCAGGTGGGCAGCAGGCCCTCGGCCGCCAGGTCCTGCTGGGTGACGCCGACGACCTGCGGTGCGAACTCCCCGATGAGGTCGGCCGTCCCGTCGGCGTGGCCGCGACGGCGCCAGGCGTCGACGCACGCCAGGCCGTAGCCGACGAGCGCCGGGGTCCAGCCCCGCCACATGAGCACGGCGGGGTGGTTCGCCCAGCCGTAGTCGGGCAGCTCCAGCGCCCGCAGGATCTGCAGCGTCTCGACCCGCTGCTTGCCCAGACGGGGGGAGTCGAGGACCTCGGCGCTGCGGGCGAAGCTCGGGTAGGGGAGGAAGGTCTGCACGGGACCCATCCTCGCCGCGGCGCCGGGCCCGCCCGGTCACCGGCGCGTCGTGACGGTCAGGCCGGGGCGACCGCCAGGGCGCCCGGCGGACGCTGCATCTCGGGGACGTCGTCGGCCCCCGGCAGGTCCGGCACCGGCTGCGAGAGGTCGTCGCCGAGGGCCACCTGCCGGTTGCGGCCGTCCACGTGGACGACGCGGGGGGAGTGGTCGGCCCGCTCGTCCTCGTCGACCTCGACGAAGGACATGATGATGACCAGGTCGCCGGGGGAGACGAGGTGGGCCGCGGCGCCGTTGATGCCGATGACCCCGCTGCCGGGCTCGCCCGGGATGACGTACGTCGTCAGGCGGGCGCCGTTGGTGACGTCGACGACCTGCACCTGCTCGCCCTCGACGAGGTCGGCCGCGGCGGCGAGGTCCGCGTCGATGGTGATGGAGCCGACGTAGTGCAGGTCGGCCTCCGTCACCGTGGCGCGGTGGATCTTGCCGTTGACCAGCGTGCGGCGCATGCGTGCGGCCCCTCCCCGAGGTGGTCGAGCGGGCGGGCCGTGGTGCGCGGGGCCCGCGTCTCCCGAGCGTAACGACGAGTGCGGGTGCGCCCTTCCCAGCTCCGGGCCGGTCCCGTGCCGAGGCCGGCGCGGTCCCGGGGACGAGGTCGCCGAGGACCTGGTGACGCGCCGTCGCGCTCACGGTCGTCTCACCGGTGATACGTTCGTCGCGTGGATCACGTCACGGTGAGACAGCTCCGCAACGACGGGGGAGCGGTCCTGGACCGGGTGGCGCGGGGGGCGTCGCTCGTGGTCACCCGGGACGGCGCCGAGGTCGCCGAGCTGAGGCCGCGACGTCGACCCGGACCGTCGGCGGAAGACCTCGTGGCGCGCCGACGGCACCTGCCCGCCGTGGACCCCAGCCGTCTGCGCGACGACCTCGACACGGTGCTGGACCCCCGGCTGTGACCCGGGGCCTGCTCGACACCTCCACGGTGGTCCTCCTCGGCCGGCTCGGCGACGACGCCGTGGCGGCCCTGCCCGACGAGCCGCTCGTCTCGGCGATCACGCTCGCCGAGCTGTCCGTCGGACCGCTGGTCGCCGCGACCGAGGCCGAGCGCAGCGCCCGGCAGGCGCACCTGCAGCAGGCCGAGGCCGACTTCGAGCCCCTGCCGTTCGACGCAGCCGCAGCACGCGCCTTCGGGCGTGTCGCCGCCTCGCTGCGGTCGGCCGGACGGGAGCCGGCGGCCCGGGCCTACGACGCGCTCGTCGCCGCGGTCGCCGTGGCCGGCGACCTGCCGGTCCACACCTGCAACCCCGCGGACTTCGACGGGGTCGACGGGCTGGACGTGCGCCCGGTCCCGCACCCGGACCAGGGAGACCGTCGGACCGCTCCCGCGCAACGCCGATAATTGACGTTATGTCAGTTGTCCCCAGGAGGCCGACCCCGCTCCTCCTCCGGGGCCGACGTCACGCCGGCGCCGCCCCGGGCCCCTCGAGCACGACGTCGGCCGCGTCGACGACCGCGGCGGTGCGGCCCGGCGCCGTCTGGAAGCGCCAGTACAGGTTGGTGTGCGCGACGACGTCCGGCACGGGTGGCACGCCCCACTCCGTCTTGTCACCGGCCGTGTGCGCGTCGGCGACGAGCGTCACGTCGTAGCCACGCGCGAAGCCGCCGTGGATCGTCGAGCGGATGCACGCGTCCGTCTCCGCCCCGGCGACGACGAGGCGACCCACCCGGGCGTCGGCGAGGACCTGCTCCAGGTCGGTGCCCTCGAAGGAGTCGCCGTGGTGCTTGGCGACGAGCGGCTCCCCCGCGGCGCGCTGCAGCTCGGGCACGTACCGCCAGCCGTCGCTGCCCTCCGGCAGCCCGTCGTCGGAGTGCTGCACCCAGACGACCGGGACTCCGCCCTCCCGGGCACGGGCGACCAGGTCCCGGATCCGGCCCACCACCCCGTCCCGGTCGTGCGCGCCGTCGACGACGTCCCGCTGGACGTCGACGACGAGCAGGGCGGTGCGCGGGCGGTCGGCGAGCGTGGTCATGGCGGTCCTCCCCCGGCGCCGCGGCCGACGCCGTGCTGACCCGCGACGGTAGCCCCGCACGCCGACGACCGTCGTCGGGTCGCGGGCCCGTCCGGCGGGGACGTCCGTCAGCGGCGGCGGTCGCGGGCCCAGGCCAGGGGCCGGCGCACCAGGGAGAGCGGTCCGAAGCCGCGACGGTAGGAGCTCGTGCGCGTGGAGCCGACCTGGAACAGGACGAAGGCCACGAGCCACAGCAGCCGCGCCTGCGGGGCGTCGTGCAGCAGCAGGACGACGGCGGCGACCACGAGCGCGGTGACCTCGACGGCGACGACGGCCGCGAGGCTGCGCGGCGCGAGCCACGGCGGGCGCCCGTCCCAGCCGCCGACGCCCGCGCGGCTGCGCAGGTGCAGCACCGGAGGGGCCGCGGCGCTGACGACGCCGGCGACCGCGAGGACGGCCCAGCCCGTGCCGTCCGCCCCTCCGCCGACGCCGACCGCCGCGTACGCGGCCAGCAGGGCCGCCGCCCCCGCGGCGTCCCAGGCCTTCAGGTCCAGCGCCGAGCGCGCCGGCCGTTCACGGGCCACGACGAGCTCGTCCGCCGGGCGCGCGCGCTCCGAGCGGCCCTCGACGCGCAGCAGACCCGCGTGGTGCAGGAGCAGCGCCACGTGGGCGCGCCGGCCCAGGCCCGCGGCCGGCGGCGCGCCCCGCTCCCCCAGGAACGTCGTCGCCTCGAGCACCCACGCGGTGAGGACGCTGGCCGTGTACGTCGCCAGCAGCGTCACGACGAGCAGGACGCCGAGCCGCGCCGGCAGCTCGCCCGCCGCCGCGGCGTGGTACCCGGTCCAGACGCGCAGCCCGTAGCCGAGCGGCACGAACAGCAGCACCGGGACGCCGAGGGACCGTGCGCGCGGGCCCGTCGGGTCGACCGCGGGCGCCCGACGGATGCGCTCGCGCACGAGCTCGTAGCCGCCGGAGACGAGCACGAGCAGCACGAGGAAGGCGAGCGCCGCCTCGCCCGGCGCCCCGGGCAGCGCCACGGCCAGCAGCACCGAGAGCACGACCCGCACGACGACGCTGCCCCACACCGCGGCGGCGCGCAGCGGCGTCCACGGGAAGCTCAGCCGGCCGCGGTGCGCGCTCTCCGGGTGGGCGGCGTCCGCCGCGCGGTCCCGCAGGTCGTTGAGCTGGTACCGGGCCTGGTAGGCGAGCAGCTCGACGAGCACCCACAGCACGAGCAGCTGCCCGAGCTCCGCGGGCCCGGGCAGGTGCTCGCGGGCGACGAGGGCCGTCAGGGCCCCGAGGGGGACGAGCGGCAGCTTGAGGACCACCTCGCGGGCCCGGGGCAGCAGCAGCCGCGCCACGAGCGCCCCCCTCGTGGCGTGCAGCTCGGCCGCGGCGGGCCGAGGCTGCTCCCCCGTGCCCGTGCCGCGCTGCGTCCTTCGGCCCCCGTCGACCGGCGTGGTGCTCACGAACGGTGACGGTAGGGCAGGACCGGTCGACCGCGGGCGAGGTCCGTGGCCCCGGGTGAGCGGACGGGCGACCGTCGCCCGTCCGGCCCCCTCCTGCCGTCACCGTGCGCGAGGATCCCGAGTGCGCCGACGACCGGCGCGCGACAGGAGGTCCCGTGCCCGCCCCCCGTGAGCCCGTCCCCCGTGAGCCCGTCCCCCGTGAGCTGTCCACCACCGACTGCTTCGACACCGTCATCACCCGTGGGCTCGGGGAGCCCCGCCAGGTCCACTACGTCGTCGCCCGGAGGCTGCGGCAGGACGGCCTGCTCGCCGCGGGGGCCGAGGAGTACGTGGAGGCACGGGAGCGGGCGGAGCACCTCGCCCGCTCCCGCCGCGGACCGGGGCGGACGTCGGACGACGTGGCCCGCGAGGTCGTCGCGCTGCTGGACCTGCCGGCCGACGCGGCCCCGGCGGTCGCGGCGGCGGAGATGGACGCGGAGCTCGCCCTGACCCGTGCGGTGCCGGGCGCCGCCGCGCTGCTGGCGGCCGAGCGCGCCCGCGGCGCCCGGCTCGGCTTCCTCTCCGACACGCCGATGACCGCGGGGCAGCTGCGGCTCCTGCTGGAGCGCTGCGGGCTGATCGTCGAGGGCGACCTCGTGTGGACCTCGAGCGACCTCGCCGCCGAGAAGGGAGAGGGCGAGGCCTACGCCGCCGTCGTCGCCGACCTCGGGGGCAGGCCGGGGCGCTGGCTGCACCGCGGGGACAACCGCCGCTCGGACGTCCTCATGGCGCGCCTGTCCGGCGTCGAGGGCTCCTGGGCGCCGGCGGCCGCGCTCACGGGCGACGAGCGCCGGCTGGACCGCGCGGCGCCGGCCACGGGCGGCCTGTCCTCCGTCCTCGCGGGAGCCTCCCGACGCGCCCGGCTCCTCCTCGCGGAGGACGGGGACGCCGACCCGCGGGCCGGCGCGGTGACGGGCGTGCTCGCGCCGCTGCTCGTCGGCTACGCGCTGTGGGCGCTCCACCGCTGCGCCGCCGACCCCCCGGCGGCGCTGCGCGTGACCGGTCCCGGCTCGGGGGTGCTCCTGGACGTGCTGACCCCCCTCGCGGCCGTCGTCGCCCCCGGGCTGGAGCTCCGCGACGACGGCGCGCCCGCCGCGGACGAGCTCGTCCTGCACTCCCCCGGCTCGACCACCGGCGCCGGCCTGCACCTCGTCCGGACCGACGACGGCACCGAGCAGGGGGTCGACCCCGGGCCCGACGACGGGGCGGGTGCCCGCTCGGGGGCGTGGCTGCGGGACGACGTCGCCGGCACCGGGTCGGTCGAGGCGGGGGTCGAGGCCGCTCTGCTCGTCGCCGCCCTGGCCCGCGAGCCCCACCCGGGTGTCGTCCTCGCGGCGCGCGAGGCCGCCCCCCTGCTCGCGCTCCTGCCCTGGTCCGCCGACCTCAGGGGGCCCGTGCTGGCCGTGGCCGAACGGCTGCGGACCGCCCCGACGCCGGCCGAGGCCCGCGCCTGGGCCCTCGTGCCCGGGACGCCGGCGTGGCCGGCCGCCCGCGCCGCCGCCCGGTCGGGGGCGGCGCGCACCGCCGCCCGCGCGGCCGCTCGCTCGCGCGGCGCGGGCCGCCTGCTGCGGCACAAGGCCACGCGCGGCGGCGTCCTGCTGCGCGGGCGTCTGGCGGCTCCGCGTCCTCGGGGCGAGGACGGGACCGGCTGACCGACGCCGCGGGGTCGTTCCCGTGACGGCGACCGCCCCCGGGAGACCCGGGGGCGGTCGGCGTCAGGACGTCCCGACGGCTCAGCTCTTCTCGACGACCCTGCGCGCCGTGCGGTCGATGAAGCCGACCGCACGGTTCGGCGGACGCTGCTGCTCGCCGAGCGCCGACGCGGTCCCGATGATGGAGCCGGTGAGGACCGGGATCAGCCACTGGAGCGCGTCCAGCTGACGCTGGGCGTCGGCGACGTCCGGCGGCGTCTGCGTCGAGGGCGTCGTGCCCCCGCGGACGGCGACGTCCTGGTTCTTGGAGACGGTGCGGCCGAGCTTGCGGCTGTAGGCCGTCGCGCCCAGGGCGGCGACGGTGAAACCCGTCTTCACGGCGCTCGTGACGCGCACCGCGGGTTGGGTCCGGACCCGCTCGCGGTTGGCGGCCAGCTGGCCGACGGCGCCGACCAGGTGGACGCCGATGGCCACGGCGTTGACGGGGGTCCAGCGGTCCCAGCCGTCGTTGGCGACGCGACCGGCCTCGTTCGGGTCGCCGACCTTGGACGCCGCGTGGTTGAGGGAGACGGCGTTGGCCAGCGTGCCGCCGAACCAGGCGGCGAGGCCGACGTCGTGCAGGACGCGGGAGACGGTGGATGCCACGGTGTTCCTCCGGGAAGGGGATGGGTCGTCGTGCGGTCGGGTCACCCCAGCCTGGGGGCCCCGGCGCGGACCTGCACGGCGAGCGGGCGCCCGACGCGGGGGCCCTGGCGCCGACGGGGTCGTGCGGGCGGGTCAGCCCCGGGCGCGCAGGTGCGAGCGGCGCAGGATCTGCCCGTCCGCCGTCTGCTGGTGGCGGCGGAAGACCAGCACGGCGACGACGAGGCCGACGGTCGCGGCGACCCAGCCCGAGTAGTTGGTGGGCTGGACGACGATCCAGACGACGCCCCCGACGAGCGCCAGGACGCCGAGGAGGGCGGCGAGGCGCCGCACGAGGAGGGACGCCGCGGACTGGTGGACCTCGCTGCTGCTCACGGCGGCGGAGCCTATCCGGGCACCTGCCGGCACCGCGGGGCGACGCCCGCGGTGCGCCGCGGCCCGGGTCGCCCTAGCGTCCTCGCCATGGCCGTGAAGCTGACCGTCGTGTACGACAACCCCGAGGACCCGGAGGCGTTCGAGAAGCACTACGCGAGCACGCACGCCGCGCTCGCCGGCAAGGTGCCGGACGTGCAGCGGGTGGAGACCGCCAAGGTCTTCCCCAAGGAGGACGGCTCCGACACGCCGGCCTACCGGACGGCGGACCTGTACTTCGTCGACTACGCGACGGCCAGCGCGGCCCTCGCCACCCCGGAGGGGCAGGCGCTCGCCGCGGACGTCGACTCCATCGCGACCGGTGGCTACCGGATGCTGCTCTCGCAGGTCGGCGGCTGAGGCACCCCTCCCACCCGCCGGGCCCCGGCCGCGACCCCTGGTCGCGACCGGGGCCGCGTCGTGCCGGCGCTCTGCGAGGGTGACGTCCGTGGGAGGGCAGGAGCACGTGGTCGTGACCGCCGCCCTGCGCCGGGACGGGCGCGTGCTGCTCGTCCACCGCTCCCCCGGCCGCTCCTTCTACCCCGGCGTGTGGGACCTGCCCGGCGGCCACGTCGAGCCCGGTGAGGACCCGTGCGCGGCACTCGCCCGTGAGCTCGCCGAGGAGCTCGGCGTCGACGCCGAGGTGCACGGGCCCCCGGTGGCCCGTCTCGTCGAGGACGACCTCGTCATGGACGTCTGGGTGGTCGACGCCTGGCGCGGCCACGTGGTCAACCGGGCGCTCGACGAGCACGACGCGCTGGCGTGGTGCACCGCCGAGGCGCTCCACGGCCGCCCGCTGGCGCACCCCCGGCTGGGGACGCTGCTGGCCGATCTCCTCGTGCCCTGAGCCCGGCGGCCGGCGCTCAGACGACGCGGCGCGGCCGCTGCGAGACCAGCCACCACAGGCCGAGGACGGGCAGGACGAGCGGGACGTAGCCGTAGCCGGCGCCGAACCCGGACCAGACGGTGGCGTCGGGGAAGGCCACGGGGTCCTCGACGCTGAGCAGGCCGACCGTGACCACCCCGACGAGCTCCACGCCCACGGAGACGAGCGCCACCCGCCGCGAGCGCTCGCTCGAGCGCACGAGCGCGACCGTCGCGACGACGTACACGGCCGCCGCGAACGCCGAGAGCAGGTAGGCCAGGGGCGCCGCCGAGAAGTCCGTCAGGACCTGGACCAGGGCGCGGGCGCCAGCCGACAGGGCGAAGACCGCGTACACGGCGACGAGGACGCGCCCGGGCCCCGAGCGCAGGGTCGGTCGCCGCCCGCGCGGGTCCGCGTCGGCGCCCGTCGCGGTGCTGCCGTCGTCCGCCACGCTCACCCGTTCCAGATCTGCTCGAGCCGCAGGACGAGCACGGCGGTCGTCACGGCCGTGATGGCGAGGACGCCGTTGCCCCAGCGGCTGCGGTCGGCCAGCCCCCAGAAGACGCCCACGGGCAGCAGCACGACGACCGTCAGGAGGTACCCGGCGAAGGTGGCCGTCGACACCGGACGGGTGCCCGTGACGACGTAGACCACCGCGACGGCGGCCTGCACGAGGACGAGGACCTCGAGGACCGCCGCCAGCAGCAGCTGCCCCCCGGACGGACGGGCGGCCCGCAGCGCCCCGACGAGCGACCACGCGGCCAGCGCCAGGGACAGGGCGCCGAGCACCACCGCGAAGGGGAACAGCACGCCCGGCAGCCTAGGGGCGGGCCCGCGGCGCCTCCCCGGCCCTCCCCCGCGCCGTCCCGGGCGCCGGCTCCCTCGTCCCCCTAGGGTGCGACCGCATGAGCACCCCTGCGGACGCCGCGTCCTCCCCCGACGCCGGGGCGGGGGGCTCGCTCGTGCTGGGCCCCCCGTCCGCCGGCTCGCACGACCTCAGCAGGGGCCCCGGCCGGTACCCGCTGCTGCTCGTGCGCCACGGGCAGACCGAGTGGTCCAGCGACGGCCGGCACACCGGGCGCACCGACATCCCGCTCACGCAGGAGGGCGAGGCGCAGGCGACGGCCCTGCGCGAGCTGATCGCCCCGTGGCGGGTGAGCGCCGTGCGCGTCAGCCCGCTCCAGCGGGCCCGCCGGACCGCCGAGCTGGCCGGGCTCGGCGACGAGCTGGAGCTGGTCGAGGACCCTGACCTCGTCGAGTGGGACTACGGCGGCTTCGAGGGCCTCTCGACGCCGCAGGTCCGCGAGCGGCTCGGGTACGAGTGGAAGATCTTCGACCACGGCGTGCCGCCCGGTCGCACGCCGGGCGAGCTGGTGCAGGACGTCGCCGCCCGCACGGCGCACGCCCTCGCGCGGGTGCGCCCCCTCCTCGACGAGGGTGCCGTCTGCCTCGTGGCCCACGGCCACTCCCTGCGGATCCTGGCCGCGACCTACCTCGGCCTGCCCCCGAGCGCCGCGGCCGCCCTCGAGCTGAGTCCCGCCTCGCTGAGCGTGCTCGGCGAGAGCCACCGGGAGCCGACCGTCCGGCAGTGGAACCTGCGGCCCTCCTGAGCCGCACCTGGGAGAGCCCGCCGGGCCGTCGCGCACCGGCGGCGGAGGCCCGCCCACCGCCGTCGCGGTGGCAGACTCCTCGCCCGTGCGCCGGGGTGCGCGACCTGGCGGGCACCCGCGAGGACCGCACCCGGCGCCGACCAGCCGAGCAGAGACGGACGATGCGCGTGTCGGGCAACACCACGATCCACCACGAGGGCACGGCCCTGCTCGGGACGAGCGCGGTCGAGGCCCCCGTCGTGGTCACCTCGGCGTCGATGGAGGAGCAGCTCGCGCCCACGCTCGCGCGGCTGCGGATGCGCGCGGGGACGCTCGCCTCCCTCGCCGGCATCGAGGAGCGGCGCTGGTGGGGACCCGACGAGGACGCCGCCGGGGGCGCCGCCCGCGCGGGGCGGCAGGCGCTCGAGGCCGCCGGCGTGGAGCCGGGCGACGTCGGCCTGCTGCTCAACACGTCGGTGTACCGCGCGAACCTCGAGCCCTCCGTCGCCGTCGGCGTGCACCACGCGCTGGGGCTGCCGAGCTCGGCGCTGAACTTCGACATCACCAACGCCTGCCTGGGGTTCGTCAACGCGCTGACGCTCGCGGCGACCATGATCGACAGCGGGTCGGTGCGCTACGCCCTCGTGGTCGACGGCGAGGACGCACGGCCCGTGCACGAGTCCACGCTGGCGCGGCTGTCCTCCGACGACGCCACGCGGCGCGACTACCTCGACGCCTTCGCGACCCTCACCCTCGGGTCGGGCGCGGCCGCCGCCGTCCTGGGGCCCGTCGCCGACCACCCCGGGGCGCCCCGCGTCCTGGGCGGGATCTCCCGCGCCCGCAGCTCCGCGCACGAGCTGTGCGTCGGCGGCAACGACGGCATGGTCACCGACGCGCGCGGGCTCCTCGAGGAGGGCATGCAGCTCGTCGGGGACGCCTGGGACGACGCGCAGGGCGACGGGTGGTCCTGGAAGGACATGGACCGCTACGTGCTCCACCAGGTGAGCACGGTCCACACCCGCTCCCTCGTCGAGCGCATCGGCATCGACCCCGAGCGCGTCCCGCTGACCTTCCCCCGCTGGGGCAACGTCGGTCCCGCCGCGCTGCCGATGACGCTCGCCGCGGAGGCCCCGTCGCTGCGACCCGGCGACCGCGTCCTGTGCATGGGCGTCGGCTCCGGGCTCAACACGGCGATGACGGAGATCGCCTGGTGACGGCGCCCCCGTCACCCGCGCTCCCCCCCGGCGCCGCCCGGCGCGCCCCCGGAGCGCCCCCGGTCGACCTCGCCGCCCTCCCCGGCGTCGACCCGTGCTGGTCCCGCCTCGTCGACGCCCCCGCCTCGGACGGCACCCGACGCACCTGGCACCTCCTGGACAACGGCCGCCGGCTGGACGGCGGCCGGCTCGACGGCGGGGACGGACGCCCGCCGGCGGGGACGGTCCTCGCCGTCCACGGCAACCCGACGTGGTCCTACCTGTGGCGCGACGTCGTCGCGGAGGGGACGACCGGGGACGCCGACGGCCGCCGGTGGCGCGTCGTCGCCGTGGACCAGCTCGGGATGGGCCTGTCGGACCGCCGCCCCCGCGCGGACGGCTCGCCGTGGCGCCTGGCCGACCGGGTCGCCGACCTCGCCGCGCTCGTCGACGTCCTGCGCCGCGGGACGGACGACGGGTGGCCGCCCCTGGACGGGCCCCTCGTCGCGCTCGGCCACGACTGGGGCGGCGTCGTCGTCAGCGGCTGGGCCGGCGAGCACCCCCACGACGTCGCCGCGCTGGTCCTCACGAACACCGCCGTCCACGCGCCCGCGGACGCGGCGCTGCCCCCCGCGCTGCGGCTGGCGAGCGCGCCCGGGGTGCACGAGCTCCTGACCCGGCGCACGGACGGCTTCGTCCGCGCCGCGGTCGGGCAGGTCCGCCCGCGCCCGCCCGCCGCCGTCCGCGACGGGTTCGGGGAGCCCTACCGGACGACCGCGCAGCGCCGCGCCGTCGCCGACTTCGTCACCGACATCCCCTGGCGCACCGGCCACCCCAGCCGTCCCGCGCTGGAGCGGGTGGCGGACGGCGTCAGCGCGCTCGGCCGGGCCGACGTCCCCGCGCTCCTCGTGTGGGGCACCGACGACCCGGTGTTCTCCGACCGCTACCTGCGGGACCTGCAGCGGCGGCTCCCGCGGGCGGACGTCCACCGCGTCGAGGGCGTCGGGCACCTGGTACCCGAGGACGTCGGTCTCGGCCCGCTCGTGCTGCGCTGGCTCGCCGCGCGCGACGTGGGCGCCGACGGGGACGCGACGGCCCGACCCGTCCCCGCGGGCTCCCTGCACGCCGCCGAGGGCTCCCCCGGGACGGGCTCCCCGGGGCCGTCCTCGGGCGCGCTGTGGTCGGAGCTCGAGGCGCGGGCGCAGGACGACTCCCCCGCCGTGGTGGAGATGGCGGCCGGGCCGCAGGGCCGTCCGACGACGCTGAGCTGGCGCGAGCTCGGGCACCGGGTCGCCGAGGTCGCCGCCGGGCTGGCGGTCGACGGCGTGCGCCCCGGTGACCGCGTGAGCCTGCTGGTGCCCCCCGGGGCCGACCTCACGGTCGCCCTCTACGCCTGCCTCCGCCTCGGCGCGGTCGTCGTCGTGGCCGACCAGGGGCTCGGGGTCCGGGGCCTGTCGCGGGCGGTCCGCGGTGCCGCCCCCCGGCACGTCCTCGCCGTGGAGCGCGGCCTGGTCGCCGCGGCCGCCCTGGGCTGGCCCGGCCGGCGGGTGGGCGTCGGCCCGCTCGGACCGGTGGGACGACGGCTCGCCGCGACCACGCTCGCCGCCACCGCGACCCGGGGCCGCCGGTCGCCCGCGGGGGGCGCGCCCGCCGGTGGCCGGCCGGGCCTCGCGACGCTGCGGCTCGCCGCGCCGGACCCCGCCGCGGACGCGGCGGTCCTGTTCACCTCCGGCTCCACCGGTCCGGCCAAGGGCGCCGTGTACACCGGCGCCGGGCTCGCGGGCATGCGCGACGCCGTCGCCGCCACGTACGACGTCGGCCGCGGGACGGCGCTCGTCGCCGCCTTCGCCCCCTTCGCGCTCCTGGGACCGGCGCTCGGGGCCGTCTCGGCGAGCCCGGCCATGGACGTCACCGCCCCGCGCACGCTGACCGCCGCGGCGCTCGCGGACGCCGCCCGCGAGGTCGGCGCCTCGGTCGTCTTCGCGTCGCCGGCGGCGCTCGCCCACGTCGTCGCGACGGCGGCCGACCTCGACGGCGCGGGCCGCGCCGCCCTGGCCGGGGTGCGCACCCTGCTCTCCGCGGGTGCCCCCGTCCCCGTGCCGCTGCTGCGCCGGGTCGCCGACCTGGTGCCGTCGGCCACGCTGCACACGCCCTACGGGATGACCGAGGTGCTGCCCGTCACCGACGTGGACCTCGCCGCGCTCGAGGCGGCCGCGGCGGACGGGGCGCACGACGGGCCGGCGGACGGCGTCCTCGTCGGCGCGCCGCTGGACGGTGTCGAGCTCGCCGTGTCCCCGCTGGACGGCGCCGGTGCCGCCGGCGCGCCCCCGACCTGCGCCGCCGGCGTCGTGGGCGAGGTGCTCGTGCGCGCACCGCACGTCAAGGCCCGTTACGACCAGCTGTGGGCCACCGAGGACGCCGGCCGCCTCGTCGACGACCGGGGGCGCACCTGGCACCGGACCGGCGACGTCGGCCACCTCGACGCCCGGGGCCGGCTCGTGGTCCGGGGCCGCACGGCCCACCTGGTGCGGACCGCCCGCGGGGTGGTGACGCCGGTGGGCCCCGAGCTGGCGGCGGGCTCGGTCGAGGGCGTCGCCCGGGCCGCGGCCGTCGGCGTCGGGCCGGACGGCACGCAGGCGCTCGTCGTCGTCGTGGAGACCGACCCGCCGGCCGGGCGCGCGGGTGGCGCCCCGGACGACCTGGTCGGGCGGGTCCGCGCCGCCGTCCGGGCCCTGCGGGGCGAGCCCGAGGTCGCGGCGGTGCTCGTGGTGCCGGACCTCCCGACCGACGTGCGGCACGACTCGAAGGTCGACCGCGCGCTCGTCGCGGCGTGGGCGGAGCAGCGGACGGCCGGTCGGCCGGCCCCGCCGCCGTGGACGTCCCGGGGCCGCCTGGCCACCGCGCTGCGCCGGCCGCACCAGGTGCCCCGGGCGCGGCGGTGAGGACGGTGACGCGGCCGGGAGCCCCTCCGCCGGGGGGAGGGCGACGGTGAGGGAGGCGGGCCTCGTCGTCGTCACGGGTGCGAGCGGGATGCTGGGGCGGGCCACCGTGCGGGCCCTGGCCTCCGCCGGCCACCCGGTCCGGACCCTGCAGCGCCGTCCCAGCGCTCTCGCGGGGCCCCGGTCGGGTGCGGGCCCGGGTGGGGCAGGACCCGTCGAGGACGTCGCGCTCGACCTGTCCGACCCCGCGGCCGACCTCGGTGCGGCCCTGCGCGGCGCGCGCGCCGTCGTGCACTGCGCGGCGAAGGTCTCGGTCTCGGGGCCGTGGGAGGCCTACCGGCGGACCAACGTCGAGGGCACGGCGCGGCTGCTCGAGGCGGCCCGGGCCGCCGGCGTCCGCCGGTTCGTGCAGGTCTCCTCGCCCTCGGTGGCGCACGCCGGCGTCCCGCTCGTCGGCGCCCCGGCCGGCGCGGCGGACCCGGGCGCCGCGCGCGGCCGCTACGCGCGGAGCAAGGCGCTCGCGGAGCGCGAGGCCCTGGCCGCCGACGGTGACGGGCTCGCCGTCGTCGCCGTCCGCCCCCACCTCGTGTGGGGCCCCGGCGACACCCAGCTCGTCGCGCGCGTCGTCGAGCGGTCCCGGCGCGGTCGCCTGCCCCTGCTGTCCGGCGGGAGCGCGCTGGTGGACTCCACCTACGTCGACGATGCCGCCGACGCCCTCGTCGCCGCCTGCGCCCGGGCGCACCGGCCGGGCGTCCACGGCCGTGCCCTCGTGGTCAGCAGCGGCGAGCCCCGGACCGTCGCCGAGCTGCTGGCGTCGCTGTGCCGGGCCCACGGCGTCGCGCCGCCGACCCGCTCGGTGCCGGCGGCGCTCGCCCGGGCCGCCGGGGCCGCCGCCGAGGCGCTCTGGGCCGTGCGTCCGGGGCCGGACGAGCCGCCGATGACCCGGTTCCTCGCCGAGCAGCTGTCCACGGCCCACTGGTTCGACCAGCGCGAGACGCGTCGCGCCCTCGCCTGGGCCCCGCGGGTCGGCCTCGACGAGGGCTTCGCCCGGCTGGCCGCGGCCGCCCGCGGGTGAGGCCGTGACCGGCGCGGGTGGGGCACCGGGACGCCCGCCCGTGGCCGCGGTGCCCACGGGTCCCGTCGACGTGCCGGCGGTGGTCCGCCACGCGGTGCCGGGCCGACGGCTCGTGGCGGTCTGGGTGAACCAGGTGGGCGGGACGACGTGGCGGACCGACGACGACGGGCCGGGGCTGCACGTGAAGTGGGCACCGGCGGGCAGCGGGCTCGACCTGGACGCCGAGGCGCGCCGGCTGGCCTGGCTCGCCGGGCGCACGCCCGTCCCCGCGCTGCAGGCGTCCACCTCCGGCGGTGACGGCGACGTCCTGGTCACCCGGACGCTCCCGGGCCGCAGCGCCGTCGACCCGCACTGGCTGGCGCGTCCCCTGGACGCCGTCACCGCCGTCGGGCGCGGCCTGCGGTCCCTGCACGACGTCCTGCCCGTGGCCGGGTGCCCGTTCTCGTGGTCGAGCGCCGACCGGCTCGCCGCGGTCCGCCCCGACGCCGGGGCGGACGTCCTCCGGCTGCTGGCGTCGCCCCCGCCGGACGACCGGCTGGTGGTGTGCCACGGCGACGCCTGCATGCCCAACACGCTGGTCGACGACGACGGGGCGTGGGCGGCGCACGTGGACCTCGGTGCTCTCGGCGTCGGCGACCGGTGGGCGGACCTGGCCGTCGCCTCGTGGAGCACCGCGTGGAACGTCGGCCCGGGCTACGAGGACGCGCTGCTGGAGGCCTACGGCGTCGACCGCGACGAGGAGCGCCTGCACTACTACCGCGCGCTCTGGGACGCCGGCCCCTGAGGCCCTCGCCGCCCGCGACCGCGGCGTGGTCGGCGGGCGGGGCGTGGTCGGCGGGCGGGGCGTGGTCGGCGGGCGGGGCGGAGGGCGGGCTCGCGTCCGCGGCGGCCGCTAGCGTGCCCGCCATGCCGCAGATCGCCACGTCGACGACCGTCTCGCGCGAGGAGATGCTCGAGTTCACACGCCCCCGCCACCGCGTCCTGCTCATCACCCGGCGGCGGTCGGACGGCGGCCCGCAGGCCTCGCCCGTCTCGTGCGGCGTCGACGAGCAGGGGCGCTTCGTCATCTCGACCTACCCCGAGCGCGCGAAGTCCGCCAACGTGCGGGCCTCCGGCCGCGCGAGCGTCGTCGTGCTGTCCGACGACTGGGACGGGCCCTGGATGCAGGTCGACGGCGACGCCGAGCTCCTCGAGATGCCCGACGCGCTCGAGCCGCTCGTCGACTACTTCCGCTCCATCTCCGGCGAGCACCCCGACTGGGACGAGTACCGCGAGGCCATGGCCCGCCAGGGCAAGGCCCTGGTGCGCCTCACGCCGACCCGGTGGAGCCCCGTCGCCACGGGTGGCTTCCCCGCCCGTCTCGGCTGAGGGGCCGCCCCTCCCGGCGGGCCCGACCGGCGCGACCGACCAGCGCCGCCGACCGCCGGGCTCACCCGGCGGGCCACGACCCGACCGGCTCCCCCTGCCGCATGAGCTCGGCGTACCGCCCGAGCATCCCGTGCAGGGCGCCACGGCGGTCCGCGCCGCGTGCCTCGGCGGCCGCCACGGCGTCGTGCTGCCACTGGGCTCCCGTCTGCCGGGTGCTCGCCCGGTGCTCGAGGACCCCGAGGTACCGGTCGCACGCCGCCTCGTCGACGCCCCAGCTCGCGAGGCCCTCGTGGACCAGCGGCAGCAGCGTCCGCAGCACCAGGTCGTCGGCGTCGCGCTCCTCGACCCGACCCGTGCGGGCGTCCGGCCACGGCAGACGTGACCGCAGGCCGCGCCGGGCACCCGCGTCGAGGGCGTCGCGGGCGAGCGAGAAGGGGACGGCGCCCTCCCCCTCCCACGGCCGGTCGTCGCCGAGGGCCAGCGCCCGCACGGCCCCGAACCAGAACGCCGCGTTGGCCGCCACGTCCACGACCGTGGGCCCCGACGGCAGCAGCCGGTTCTCCACGCGCAGGTGCGGCGAGCCGTCCACGACGTCGTACACGGGCCGGTTCCACCGCCAGACCGTCCCGTTCTGCATCTTCAGCTCGGCCAGGCGCGGCACGCCGCCGCGGCTCAGCACGCGCAGGGCGTCCTCCTCGGCCAGCTCGGGCAGCAGCGGCGGGTAGTGCAGGGCGGCGTCCTCGAAGAGGTCGTAGGCCGAGGTCGTCCACGCGTCCCCGAGCAGCACCCGCTCCCGCACGCCCTGCGCGGCCAGCTCGGGCGGCCGCGAGTCCGTCGACTGGGCGAAGACCGGCAGCCGGGACTCGTCCCACAGCCGCCGCCCGGCGTAGAAGGGAGAGTTCGCGGCGAGGGCCACCTGGGCGCCGGCGAGCAGCTGGGCGGCGTTGTGGACGGCGGCGAACTGCTCCGGGGAGACCTGGAGGTGGAGCTGGACCGAGGTGCAGGCGGCCTCCGGGGCGATCGACGGCGCGTGCGCCAGCAGCCGCTCGTCCTCGCCGCGGATGTCGAGCAGCAGGTCCTCGCCCCGCTGCGCGCGCACGGCCTCGTCGAGGGCGCGGTAGCGCGGCGAGCGCGTCATCCAGCCCTCGCTCTGGTCGTCCGGCAGCAGCGTCGGGACGATGCCGATCATGACGACCCGGGCACCGTGCGCCCGGGCGGCGACGTCGGCGGCCTCCATGCGGGTCCGGAGGTCGGCCTCGAGGGCGATCGCGCCACCACGCTGCATCCGCGAGGGCGGCACGTTGACCTCGATGGTGTGGGAGCCGAGCTCCGTCGTGACGTCCGGGTCGCCCAGCGTGGCGAGCACCTCGCGGTTCGCCCGCGAGGGCCGCGCCGCCGGGTCGACGAGCGCGAGCTCGACCTCCATCCCCGTCATCGTGTCGTCGGTGGTGAAGGCGTCGTCGTCGAGCAGGCGCCGCAGCACGAGCAGCTGGCTGCGCAGCCGCTCGCGGTAGCGCCGCCGCCCCTCCGGCGTCGACACCGTGCCCGAGACCTCGTCACCCACGGCGACGATCCGACCACCTCCGGCGACGAGGCGCCAGGCCCGTCCGCCGACGGGCCCGCGCGGGCTCAGGCCCGCAGGCGGACCGTGGTGGCACCCGTGACCTTCCGGTAGCGCTCCGGGACGCAGGTGAGCACGAGGACCTGGCAGGACGCGCCGGCCAGGGACAGCGCCCTCGCCATGCCGTCGAGCCGACGCTCGTCGGACCAGCCGAGGGCGTCGTCGACGAGCACGGGCACCCCCGCGCCCCCGCTGACGAGCACGGCGCACGCCAGCCGTCCGAGGAGGGCCAGCTGCTCGCGGGCACCGGTGGACAGCTGGTCGTACGGCACCGTGACGCCGTCCAGCGTCCGGGACACCACCCTCAGGTCCGGCCCGACCTCCACGCGGACGTCGGCGCCGAAGACGGGCGCCGCCAGCCGCTCGACCTCGGCCCGCAGGGGCTGCACGTACGCCGCGTGGGCGCGGGCGCGGGCCTCCTGCAGCGCCTCGTGCAGCGTGCGGGCGGCGCTCGCGCGGCGCTCGCGCGCGGCGAGCTCGCGGGAGAGGCGGTCGTGGTCGGCCCGGGCCTGCGCCAGCTGCTCGACGGTGCCGGCACCGCCCCGGTCGTCCAGGACGGCGGCGAGGGCCCCCACCTCGTCCTCCAGCCCGCGCAGCCGCTTGCGACCGTCGTCGACCCGGTCCCGCAGCACGGCCAGGTCGGCCTCGGCGTCCTCCACCCCGGCGTCCCGGACCGCGGCCTCGGCGGTGGCGAGCCGCTCCTGCGCCGCCTCCCGGAGCGCCAGCGCGGTCTCGGCGACCTGCCCGAGGGCGTCGTCCCCCGACCCGGACCGGGCGCTCGCGAGGTCCGCGGCGAGGAGGTCCGCCCGTGCGGCGGCGGCCTCGACGTCCGCGCGCGCCTCCGCGACCCGTCGCCGGTGGTCCTCCAGCGCGGCCGCGGCGGCCTCCAGCCGTGCGGCCGTGCGGGTCTCCTCCGCCGCCGCCCGGGACAGCGCCGCCTCGGACTCGGCCTGCCGCAGGTCCAGCGTGCCGGCGTCGTCCGGACCGCCGGTGTCCCCCGGACCGGCCGACCCGCCGCCGGGTGGGGGTGTGGGTCGGGCGGCGTCCCAGCGCGCCACCCGGCGCCGGGCGGCCCCGAGGTCCTCCCCCGCCGCAGCACGCCGCAGGTCCCCCTGCGCCGCGTCGAGCGCGGCCACGGCGGTCCGCCGTGCGTGCGCCGCGGCCGCGGCGCCGGCCAGGTCGGGCACGCCCAGCGCGGCGCAGCGCCCGGCCAGGGCGTCGGCCGCCCGCCGGGCCGAGGACTCGGCACGCTCCTGCTCGCCCGTCGGGCGCGCCTCCACCCGCAGGCCGCCGACCTCGAACCAGGTCCCGCCGGACAGCCGCACCTCCTCCGGGTCGGGACCCAGCTCGCGCTCCCCGTCGGCCGTGGTGACGACGACGCCGGCGCCGCGCAGCACGAGGACCGGGGCGGACGCCCCGGCCCGGCCCCTCGCCTCGACCCAGGCGCGGTGCAGCTCCTCGACGTCGGCGAGGGCGGCCTCGTCGACGTGACGGACGGCGAGGTCCGCCTCCGCGGCCGCGACCACGACCACGGCCTGGTCGTGGGCGGCCAGCACGCCCCGGAGACGCTCGACGGCGACCTCCTCCGCGCGCTCGCCCGCCGCCCGCACGACCGCGTCCCGCTCCGTCCGGCGACGACCGGCGCCGACGGCGGCGGCCTCGGCCGCCGCGCCGGCGGTCTCCAGCCTCTCCTGCGCGCCGGCCAGCGCCCCCTCGGCGACCACCAGGGCCGTCGCCCGCTCCTGGGCCGCCTCGACCAGCTCCTGCACCCGGCGGCGCAGCGCCGACCGCTCGGCGAGGCCCTGCTGCGCCGTGGCGCTCTGCGCGGTGGCCGAGGCGAGGTCCGCGGCGGCGACCTCGGCCGTCCGCCGGACCAGGCGCAGGGCGAGCAGCCGCTCCTGCGCCGCCCGCAGGTCGGCGGCGTCCCGGGCGCCGGCCGAACGCTCGGCGGTCGCGTCCTCGCGGGCGCGGTCCAGCCGGTCGACGACGCGGTCGACCTCGGCGACCTCGCGCTCCAGCGCGACCACGCGCGCCTGCGCGGCCTCGACGTCGGCCAGCAGCTGGCGGCCCTCGACCCGGACGGCGCCCGTGGGCGTGGAGTAGCGCAGGTGCTCGGCCTCGGCGCGGGCGACGAGGGTCTCCTCCCGCTCGCCGCCGACGGACTCGGCGACCGTCGCGTCCAGCGCCTGCGCCAGCGAGGAGCGCGCGTCGAGCTCGGCCTGCTCGAGACCGACCCCCTGCTGCAGGCGCAGCGCCCGCCACAGCGGCAGGTCCACCTCCTCGGCGAGGACCTCGAGGACACGGGCGTGGGCCTCCCGGCCCGCCAGCTGCTCGGGCGCCGGCTCGTGCACCACGAGCCGCGTCGACGGCTGCCGGTGCCACTGCTTGCGGTAGGTGAAGCGGTGGCGTCCGGCGCGGATCTCCGCCTCGACCACCGTCGCCACGTCCTGGCCCACGGGCTGGGTCTGGCGGACGAGGCGCTTGCGCGAGTCGTCGTACTCGTCGAGGAGCAGGTCGAGGGCGTCGACCACGCTCGTCTTGCCGACCTCGTTCTCCCCGACGAGGACGGTCACCCCGGACGGCGAGGGCACGACCTCGTGGTCGACGACGCCGCGGAAGGACTGCAGGCGCAGCCGCAGGATCCTCATCCGGCGGCCGCGAGCCGGTGCAGCAGCGAGAGGGCGTCCTGCGCGGCGACGGCGTCCGGCGTCGAGGGGAGGCGCCCGCGCTCGCCCGCAGGTCCCCCCGCGAGCAGGTCCGCCGTGACCGGTGCCTGCGCCCGCCGCGCCAGGCCCTCCGCCGCCTCGAGCGCGAACCCGCTCAGGCCGAGGGCGTCGAGGTCCCCGGCGTCGGCCCGCACGACCAGGTCGCTGCGCCGCTCCCAGACCTGCAGGGCGCCGAGCAGGTCGCCCGCGTGCTCCAGCAGCACGTCGACGCGCGCCTTCTGGGCGAGGGACAGCGAGCCCACGACGCCGAGCTTCAGGGCCGTCCGCGACTTGTCCGGCAGGTCCGACAGGAGCGCCTCCAGCGCGTCGACGTCCTCGTCCGTGTCGAGCTCCATCCGCAGGCGGCGGAACCTCCACCGCCCCACCGGCACCCGGGTGACGACGACGTCCGGTCGTGCCGGCGCGCCGGCGTCCCCCGGGTGCCGGCCGATCGCCGCGGGCCCCCCGGGCTCCCCGGGCTCCCCGAGGTCGACGACGAGCACGTTGCCCGGGTCCTCCTCGTCGTGGTCGGTGGGCTCGGGCGCCCCGGCGTACCAGACCCGGCCCGTGCGCCCCACGTCCGTCGTCGAGTGGCGGTCCCCCAGGCAGACCAGGTCCAGGGCGCCGTCGTCGAGGAGCCGCTCGAGCGCCGCCAGGTCCATGACCGCCGGGTCCGGGGCGGCTGCCCCGTAGGACTGCACGGCGCCGTGCGCGACGAGCACGCGGCGCACGTGGGGCTCGGCCGCCAGGTCCGCGCAGGCCCTCGCCGCCAGGTCCTCCACCGGGCGCTTGCTCCGCCACGGGGCCGACAGCACCTGCACCCCGGCGACCTCGACCGGCGTCCCGTCGAGGACGTGCACGTGCTCGGGCGCGAGACGGCGGAAGCGCTCGGACGTCATGACGCTGCCGGCGTCCAGCGGGTCGTGGTTGCCGGCCAGCAGGAGCACCGGGACGGGCACCTCGGCCAGCGCCTCGCACGTGCGGGCCACGACGTCCCGGCCGACCTGGTTGGTCTCGAAGACGTCCCCCGCCACGACGACGAAGGCGCAGCCGTGCTGCTCGGCCACGCGGCCGAGGGCCCGCACGGCCTCGAAGCGCGCCTCGGTGGACCGCGCCTGCGCGTCCGGGGACAGGTAGTGCCGGGTCATGCCCAGCTGCCAGTCGGCCGTGTGCAGGAACCGCACGCCGGCACCTCCCTCCCTGCGGTCGGGGCGCCGGGGCAGCCCCTCCTCCGGGCCGTGCGCCCGGTCCTCGCGACGCTAGCCGCGGGGTCCGACAGCGCCCCGCAGCACACGCTGGGCCCGTCCGGCGGACGCGCTCGTGCGGCGGACGGCGCCCCGCGCCGACGCCGTCACCCGGTCGGGTGGACGACCGGCTGAGGGGCCGGCGCACCAATCCCGCGGGGCCGTCGGGGCGAACGCAGCACGAGACCGGCCGCGGACCCCGCGGCGGTCCCTGCCGGGCGAGCAGCGCCCCGGACCGGGAGGGGTGGCACAGTGAGCACCGTGTCCTTCCTGAGGCCGGAGCGCCGTCGCTCCCGCACCGCCGAGGACGCCGACGGCGCGACCGACGCCCTCGGCGCGCTCCTGCGCCGGGTGGCGCGGGGCGACGAGCAGGCGTTCGAGGCGCTCTACGACGCCGTGGCCGGTCCGGTCTACGGCGTCGTGCTCCGGGTCCTGCGGGACCCGGCGCAGTCGGAGGAGGTCACCCAGGAGGTCATGGTGGAGGTCTGGCGGCAGGCGCCGCGCTACGAGGCGGCCCGGGGCAGCGCCCGCGGATGGGTGCTCACCGTGGCCCACCGGCGAGCGGTCGACCGCGTGCGCTCGGCGCAGGCGAGCACCGACCGCGAGGACAAGGTGGCCGCCCGGGACACCGACCGCGCCTTCGACGTCGTCGCCGAGGAGGTCGAGCACCGGCTCGAGGCCGAGCAGGTCCGCCGCTCCCTCGACGTCCTCACCGACCTGCAGCGCGAGTCGGTCGAGCTCGCCTACTACGGCGGCTACACGCACCGTCAGGTGGCGGAGATCCTCGGGATCCCCCTCGGCACGGTGAAGACGCGTCTGCGGGACGGGCTCATCCGCCTGCGCGACGAGATGGGCGTGGTGGCGTGATGACGGTGCTGCCGCCGCAGGGCCCCCGCCGTGGCGGGGACACCGACGAGAGGGACGTGCGCGACCTGCTGGGCGCCTACGCCCTCGACGCCGTCGACGACGTCGAGCGGGCCAGGGTCGAGCGCCTCCTGCGCTCCGACCCGGACGCCGGGGCCGAGGCGGCGTCGTACGCCGAGACGGCCACCCGCCTCGCGGTCGCCGCCTCGACCACGCCCCCGCCGGCGCTGCGCGCCCGCGTCCTCGCGGAGGCGGCACGGACCCGGCAGGTGGCGCCGGTGGAC
Source organism: Pseudokineococcus basanitobsidens (assembly GCF_037482545.1). Taxonomy (NCBI): domain Bacteria; kingdom Bacillati; phylum Actinomycetota; class Actinomycetes; order Kineosporiales; family Kineosporiaceae; genus Pseudokineococcus; species Pseudokineococcus basanitobsidens. The sequence continues at coordinate 69,173 of NZ_JBBIAA010000005.1, forward strand.
GACCGTCGCCCCGGCCCCGGCGGGGCGGCACCGGCGGTGCGCCAGCGGCGGGCCGTGCGGCTGCTCGCCGCGGCGTGCGGCGTGCTGCTCGCGGGGACGGTGGGCCTCGGCGCCGCGCTGCTGGGCCAGGACGACGCCGCCCCGACGCTCGTGGCCTCCGGCGAGTTCGCCGGCGGCACCGCGGCGCTCGTCCAGGTGGACGGCGAGTACGTCGTCCTGGGCGAGGGCGTGCCCGCGCCGCCGTCGGACCGCGTCTACCAGCTGTGGTCGCTGGAGGAGGGCGGCGACCCGGTGCCCGAGGGCTTCCTGTCCTCCGAGGGCGGCGGCCTCGTCGGCCAGGTCGACGACTGGCCCTCCGGCGCCGTCCTGGCCATCACCGAGGAGCCCGCGGGCGGCTCGCCGCAGCCGACCAGCGACGTCCTCGCGACCGTCCCGACCTGACGGGCCGCCGGTCTGCGGCCGGGGAGGCACCGCGCACGCCCGAGTCGGCGTGGG
>NZ_JBBIAA010000005.1:69772-81510 GCF_037482545.1 Pseudokineococcus basanitobsidens
CGCGGTGCCCGGTCCTCGGCGGGCGCGGCCCAGGCCCCGCGGCGTGCGCCGTCAGAGGCCGGCGAGCTCCTCGACCGGCGGGCACGAGCACACGAGGTTGCGGTCGCCGTAGGCGCCGTCGACGCGCCGCACCGGCGGCCAGTACTTGCGCTGCGGGCTCACCCCGGCCGGGTAGACGGCGCGGGCGCGGTCGTAGGGCCGGTCCCACTCCCCCACGAGCATCGCCGCGGTGTGCGGCGCCGACCGCAGCGGCGAGTCCTCGACCGACCACCGGCCGTCCTCGACCTCGGCGACCTCGGCCCGGATCGCGACCATGGCGTCGCAGAACCGGTCCAGCTCGGCGAGGTCCTCGCTCTCCGTCGGCTCGACCATGAGCGTGCCCGCCACCGGGAACGACATCGTCGGGGCGTGGAACCCGAAGTCGACGAGCCGCTTGGCGACGTCGTCCACCGTGACGCCCGTCGCCGCCGTCAGCGGTCGCAGGTCGAGGACGCACTCGTGGGCGACGAGCCCGCCCTCGCCCGTGTACAGGACGGGGAAGTGCTCGCGCAGCCGCGCGGCCACGTAGTTGGCGGTCAGCAGCGCCGTCTGCGTCGCACGCAGCAGGCCGTCGGGCCCCATGAGCGCCAGGTAGGCCCACGAGATCGGGAGGATCCCGGCCGAGCCGTACGGCGCGCCGGAGACGGCGCCGACGCCCTCGGGCCCCGCGCCCCCCGCGGACGTCGTCCCGGCCGAGGCGCCCCCGGCCACCTCCCGCGAGGGCAGGAACGGCGCGAGGTGCGCCCGCGCCGCCACCGGGCCGACACCCGGGCCGCCGCCACCGTGCGGGATGCAGAAGGTCTTGTGCAGGTTGAGGTGCGAGACGTCGGCGCCGAACGCGCCGGGCCGCGCGACCCCGACGAGGGCGTTGAGGTTGGCCCCGTCGACGTAGACCTGGCCGCCGGCGGCGTGGACGACCTCGCACAGGCGGGTGATCCCCGCCTCGAACACCCCGTGGGTCGAGGGGTAGGTGACCATCACCGCCGCGAGCCGGTCGCCGTGCTGGGCGACCTTGGCGTCGAGGTCCCCGAGGTCCACGTCCCCCGTCGCGGACGTCGCCACGGTGACGACCCGCAGCCCCGCCATGATCGCGCTGGCGGCGTTCGTGCCGTGCGCGGACGTCGGGATGAGGCAGACGTCGCGCGCGTCGTCGCCGCGGCTGCGGTGGTAGGCCCGGATGGCGAGCAGCCCCGCGAGCTCGCCCTGGCTGCCCGCGTTGGGCTGGAGGCTCACGGCGTCGTAGCCGGTGATCTCGGCCAGCTGGGCCTCGAGCTCCTCGGCGAGCGCCCGGGTCCCGGCCAGGTCCTCGGCCGGCGCGAAGGGGTGCGCGTCCGCGAAGGCGGGCCAGCTGATCGGCTCCATCTCCGCGGTGCCGTTGAGCTTCATCGTGCAGGAGCCCAGCGGGATCATGCCGCGGTCGAGCGCGTAGTCCGCGTCGGACAGCCGCTTGAGGTAGCGCAGCATGGCCGTCTCGCTGCGGTGCAGGGCGAAGACGGGGTGCGTGAGGTACCCGCTGGTCCGCAGCAGCCCCGCGGGCAGCGCGAGCGCCGCCCCGTCGACCCGTCCCGGCGCCGGGGCGCCGACCTGCCCGAGGCAGCCGGCCACGCGCTCGACGTCCTCGGGCGTCGTCGTCTCGTCGCAGGCCAGGCCGACGACGTCCGCGTCGACGCGCCGGAGCCAGTACCCGGCCGCCCGTGCCCGCTCGAGCACCTCGTCGGCTCGCCCGGGGACCCGCACGAGGACGGTGTCGAAGACGTCGGTGTGCACGACGTCGAGGCCACGGGCGCGGACCGCGCCACCGAGGGCGACGGTGCGCTCGTGCACCTGCTGCGCGATCCGCCGCAGACCGTCGGGGCCGTGGTGGACGGCGTACATGGAGGCGACGACGGCCAGGAGCACCTGGGCGGTGCAGATGTTGCTCGTGGCCCGCTCGCGGCGGATGTGCTGCTCGCGGGTCTGCAGCGCGAGGCGGTAGGCCGGGTGGCCGTCGGCGTCCCGGCTGACGCCGACGAGGCGTCCGGGGAGCGTGCGCTGCAGCCCCTCCCGGACGGCGATGTACCCGGCGTGCGGTCCCCCGCCGCCCATGGGGACGCCGAAGCGCTGGCTCGTGCCGACGGCGACGTCGGCGCCCGCCTCGCCCGGCGGGCGCAGCAGGGTGAGCGCCAGGAGGTCGGCCGCGACGGTGACGAGCGCGCCGCGCTCGTGGGCCGCCGCGACGAGGTCCGCCTCGTCGCGCACGAGCCCGGAGGCACCGGGCTGCTGGAGCAGCACGCCGAAGAGGTCGCCCTCCGGCAGGCCCTCCCGGGTGTCGTGGACGACCACGGGCAGGCCGATGGCCTCGGCGCGGGTGCGGACGACGGCGAGCGTCTGCGGCAGGACGTCGGCGTCGACGACGAGCGCCGCGTCCTGCGGGGCCCGGCTGCTGCGGCGCATCAGCGTCATGGCCTCGGCGGCCGCGGTCGCCTCGTCGAGCATGGACGCGTTCGCCAGGGCGAGCCCGGTGAGGTCGGCCACGACCGTCTGGAAGTTCAGCAGGGCCTCCAGGCGGCCCTGCGAGATCTCCGGCTGGTAGGGCGTGTACGCCGTGTACCAGGAGGGGTCCTCCAGGACGTTCCGGCGGATGACCGGCGGCGTCACCGTGCCCGCGTACCCCAGCCCGATCATGCTGCGCCGCACGGTGTTCCGGTCCGCGAGCGCGCGCAGGCGCGCCGTCACGGCGCTCTCGTCGCCTGCGGCGGGCAGGTCGAGCGGCGCCCCCGAGCGCCCCGCGCGGATCGACGGCGGCACGGCCGCCTCGACGAGGGCCGCCAGGCTCGGCTGCCCGACGACGTCGAGCATCGTCTCCACGTCCTCGGCCGAGGGACCGACGTGGCGGTCGGCGAAGGCGGCGGCGCCGGAGGGCCCGGGCGCGAGCAGGCCCGACGCCCTCGGGGCCTCCTCGGCGGGGGGGACTGCGGTGTCGTGCCGGTCGGACGTGGTCATCGACGGCTCCGGGGACGCGGCGCGCCGGCGGTCTGCGGGCGCACGGACGACGTGGCCCCGCCCGTGGCGGGGCTCCCCCTCTGTCGCCGTCGGCTCCAGAGACGCCTCGCCCGCGCGGTCCTTGGCACCTGAGAGGTTCCGGGGAGGTTGCCCCTTCGGTGCCCCGGCGTCCGTGGGGGCGCCCGGGTGGGCGCTCCGTGGACGGCGGGGGCTCTCCCGCACGGGGTCGATCAGCTGCCGCCAGGCTACCCCGGCGGACCGCGGGCGGTCGGTCAGCCGGTGGCGCGCGCGGCGCGGCGCGCGGACAGCTCGTCCTGCGGCGAGGGCAAGGCGGCGGAGGAGCCGTCGGCGCCGTCGTCCGCCCGCTCCCCCGGCAGCGACGCCAGCGTCCCCTCGACCTCGCGCCACACGCGCCCCACGGCGATGCCGAAGACGCCCTGGCCGCCCTGCACGAGGTCGACGACCTCGTCCGCGGACGTGCACTCGTAGACGCTCGCGCCGTCGCTCATGAGCGTGATCTGCGCCAGGTCGTCGACACCGCGCTCGCGCAGCGCACCGACCGCGGCGCGGATCTGCTGCAGCGAGACCCCCGTGTCCAGCAGCCGCTTGACCACCTTGAGCACGAGGACGTCGCGGAAGCCGTAGAGCCGTTGCGTCCCCGACCCCGTGGCGGGGCGGACACCCGGCTCGACGAGACCGGTCCTGGCCCAGTAGTCCAGCTGGCGGTAGGTGATGCCCGCGGCCCGGCACGCCGTCACCCCGCGGTAGCCGACCTCCTCGTCGAGGACGGGGAGGTCCTCGGAGAACAGGACGCCCTGCGAGGCCCGGGGCACGGGGCGACGCGGAGCCGCTCCGCTCGCGTCTCCCGTGGTGCTCACACCGGCCTCCAGGGCGCGCCGCGGTCGGTGGCCGGCTGCTCGGGGATCGAGCACCGGGGCCCGGGGGCCCACCGCGGTCGTCGTCTCGGGGCGAACGTACGCACCCCCTCCGGGCGGGTCAACGACCCCGCGGCCGGGGCGGCGGCGTGTCGCCGCGTCAGGTGCGGTCCCCGCCGGACCCGGGGTCGCCGGGGCCACCCGCGCCGCCCTCGGGCGCCTCGAAGTCCTCGGCGCTCACCTGGTCGAGGAACTCCCGGAAGCGCTCCACCTCGTCCTCGGCCTCCCCCTCCTCCTCGGGGACGCCGACGGCGCTGGACTCCAGGACCTCGTCGGCGCCGAGGATGCTGCACCCCGCACGCAGGGCGAGCGCGATGGCGTCCGAGCTGCGGGCGCTGACGACGACGCCGCCGTCGAGCACGAGCTCGGCGTAGAACACGTTGTCGCGCACCGAGACGATGCGCACCTGCTCCAGCTCGCGCCCGAGCGCCCCGATCACGTCCTTGAGCAGGTCGTGGGTCAGGGGCCGGGGCGGGACGACGCCCTGCTGGGCGAAGGCGATGGCGCTCGCCTCCGGCGCACCGATCCAGATGGGCAGGTACCGCTCCCCACCGCCGGCCTCGCGCAGCAGCACGATCGGCTGGTTGGACGGCATCTCGACCCGGACTCCGACGACCTCGAGCTCGCGCACGTCGCCACGGTAGCCCGCTCCCGCCCACCCGGCGGGTGGGGACGCCTCACACGAGCCGGTCGAGGCCCGCCCGCACGAGCGCGGTGTGCAGCCGCAGGCACAGGGCCGCGAGCTCGGAGGCGGAGTCGGCGGCCCGCGCGCCCGCCCCGGGCGAGGGGTGCCGGCGCAGCGGCGCGACGACCTGGTCGACGAGGCCGAGCTCGCGCTCGGCGGCCGTCCGGAAGGCCCGCAGGTGGCGGGCCTCGATGCCGTAGGCCGCCAGCTCGCCGGCGGCCCGGGCCACCTCGAGGTCGTCGGCGCCGTAGTGCCCGTCCTCGGCGGTGACCAGCCCGTACCCCTCGAGGTCCGCCAGCAGCTGCTCGTCGACGGCGGCCGCCTCCCGCAGCTCCGGGCGCCGCAGGCGCAGCCGGGGCTGCGGGACGAGGCGGTCGGGCTCCACGTCGGGCACCGCCCGCGGCGAGAGCACCGGCGGCCCGGGCTGCTGCGCCGGCTCCAGACCCCGGTCGAGCGCGTCGAGGTGCTCGGCGATGGCCTTCAGCGGCATGTAGTGGTCGCGCTGCAGCGCCAGGACGGTGCGCAGCCGCCGGACGTCGGCCGTCGTGAACTTGCGGTACCCCGCCGGGGTGCGTCGGGGCTCGACGAGACCCTTCTCCTCGAGGAAACGGATCTTGGAGTGGCTGATCTCCGGGAACTCGCCCACGAGCTCCCCGAGGAGCTCCCCGATGCTCAGGAGCCGACCGCCGCCGGCCGCCCCGCCGCGCTGCGGGTCGTCGAGGCTGCGCCGGGACGCACCCGCGCTCACGCGGGGCCCGGGGCGTCGGCGCCGCCAGCGACCTCGCCGGAGGGGTGGAAGACGAGCCGGTACTTGCCGACCTGGACCTCGTCCCCGGCGGACAGCTCCACCTCGTCGACGCGGTCCCGGTTGACGTAGGTGCCGTTGAGGCTCCCGGCGTCGCGGACGAGGAACCGCGTCGCCTCGCCCGAGCCCTCGCGCAGGAACTCCGCGTGGCGCCGGGAGACGGTGACGTCGTCGAGGAAGATGTCGCTGTCCGGGTGGCGCCCGGCGCTCGTGCGGCCGGCGTCGAGCAGGAAGCGCGCCCCGTGGTTGGGCCCGCGCTGCACCACGAGGAGCGCCGAGCCGGTGGGCAGCGACGAGACCGCCTCCCGCTCGTCGCCGGAGAGCGCGGGGACGACCGCCTCGTCCGCCGGCGCCGGGGCCTGCTCCGAGGTCGACGCGAGGTCCGGCAGGCCGTGGCCGGACGTCGAGGTGTCCGCCGGGTCCCGCGGGCCGGGGTCCTGCGTGCTCATCGCCTCTCCTTCGCTGCTGCGCCGCGGCGCGTCCACCTCTGCCGGCGCGACCCCGCCCGTGCTCCGGGGCCGGCCCGGCGGGCCTGCGCCCGCGTCTCGTCCGGCGCGTGCGGCGGCGCTCCTGGGTCCGTCACTGTAGTGGTGCCCGCCGTCCGCACGGACGTCGAGACGCCCTGCGCAGCAGCCGCCGCGGCCGCTCGACCGGGCAGCTCCCCTCCGCGCCTCAGCCCGTCGTCGCCCGGTAGCCGTCCGCGTCGAGGAGCGCCTCGACCGCACCGGCCTCGACGCCCTCCAGCTCGAACATCCAGCCCTCGCCGTAGGGGTCGGAGTTGACGAGCTCGGGCGTGGCCTCGAGCGCGTCGTTCACGGCGCGGACGGTGCCCGTCAGGGGTGCGTACACCTCGCTCACGCTCTTCGTCGACTCGACCTCGCCGATGCTCGTGCCCGCGTCCACGGAGGTGCCGGTCTCCGGCAGCTGGACGAAGACGACGTCGCCCAGCGCGTCCTGGGCGAAGGCGGTGATGCCGATCCGGACCGCGCCGCCGTCGAGGGCGCGCACCCACTCGTGCTCGGCGGTGTAGCGCAGGTCGGCGGGCAACTCCGCGGGGCTGGTGGCGTCGGCCACGGTTCCTCCATCTCCGCCGCGGCGCGGCGACCGTCGTGGGCGGGCGCGGGCCGTGGCCGGCACCCGTGGTCTGGTCGGGAGCGGTCCTCGACGCCGCCCGGCGTGATCATGCCAGTCGCGGGCGCCCCGTCGTGCTGCGCCGTCGTGCTGCGCCGTGGCCCGTCGTCGTGCCCGTGGCCCCGCGCGGTCGGGCTCCGGCTCACCCGTCGTCCTGCTCGGCCTGCGCGGCACCGGGGTCGGCCTCCAGGTCCCCCGCCCCGGGCGGGTCGACCACCGCCGTGATCCGCAGCTGCTCGCGCGGCTCGACGGTGACCGTGGCGCCCTCGTTCTCGAGGCTGTCCAGCACGCCGCCGGGGATGCCGATCGTCGCCGACAGCCGGGCCGGGTCCCCGATGGCGAGGACGTCGAACGGAGAGGTCACCGGCCGGCCGTCCACCTCGACGCCCCGGGCGGTGTCCACGACGTCCGTGGAGGCGACGAGCCGCACCCCCCCGACGGAGACGACCTCCGCGCCGGCGTCGCGGAGCTCGTTGATGACGCCGACGAGCCGGATACGGCCGACCCCTCCGGCGGGGTCGACGACGGACACGCGCACGCCCGGCCCGACGGCCGGCACCGTGCCCGCGAGCAGCTCCAGCGACTCCTGCCGCTCCTGCGCGGAGCGCAGCGCCGCCTGGCGGCGGTCGCCCTCGCTCTCCAGGGTGCGCCGCGTCTGCTCCAGGTCGGAGAGCTCCAGTTCGAGGCTCTGCACCTGGTCCCCCAGCTCGTCGAGGGACCGGACCAGCTCCGGCTCGCTCAGGCCGTCGAGGCCGGACTCCTGCGTGACGCGCAGCTGCACGACGAGCGCGAAGCCGAGGGCCGCGCACAGCAGCCCCGCCAGCAGCTGCCCGCGGGTCGCGCGCGGCCGCAGGGCCGTACGCAGCCGTCGCAGCGGCGCGCGCGGACCCCGGTCCGGCGCCGCCCGGGCGCCGCCCTCGCCGTCGTCGGCGCTCATGCCCCGAAGAGGTGCCGGCGGATGGCGGCGGCGTTGGAGAAGATGCGGATGCCGAGGACGACGACGACGCCGGTCGACAGCTGCGCGCCGACCCCCAGCTGGTCGCCGAGGTAGACGACGAGGGCGGCCACGACGACGTTCGACAGGAACGAGACGACGAAGACCCGGTCGTCGAAGACGCCGTCGAGCACCGCCCGCAGCCCGCCGAAGACGGCGTCGAGGGCGGCGACCACGGCGATCGGCAGGTACGGCTGGACGACCGCCGGGACGGTCGGCTGCAGGACGAGCCCGACCACCACGCCGACGACGAGCCCCAGGACGGCGATCACGAGCCCTCCCCCGAGGCCCCGCCGCCGTCTGCGGCCCCTCCCGGGGCCCCGTCGTCGTCCGAGCCGTCGAGGGGCCGTGCGAGCTCCGGCCGCAGGCCCACCGCCGCGGGCAGGTGCAGCTCCTCCTCCGTGCTCACGTCGACGGTGATCCCGTACTCGGCCAGCGCGGCCGCGTACCGGCCGCCGGCGGAGCGGGCGAAGCCCGCGGACACCTCCCCCGGGTCCCCCACCGCCAGCAGCTCGTACGGCGGCGACAGCGGCTGGTAGCCGACGAGCACGGCCTCCCCGGCGCCGCGCACCGCCGTGCGCGCCGTGAGCCGCTGGCCGCCCACGGAGACCGCCTGCGCCCCGGCCGCCCACAGCCCGTCCACGAGCACCTGGAGGTCCCGGTCGCGCACCCGCCCGGCGTCGGCCTCAGCGTCCGTCCGCGGGGAGCCCGAGGCGTCCGCGCCGGCGGAGGGCGCGTCGTCGACCACGACCCGCACGCCGGGCCCCCGGACGGCGACGTCGCCCGTGGTGAGGGCGAGCGCCCCGGAGCCGCCACCCGCACCCGGCTCCGGCCCGAGGACGGCCTCCTCGGCGTCGACGACGTCGGCGCGGGCCCTCTCGACCTGCTGCTCCAGCGCGCCGACCTCCTCCTGGCGCTGCGCGACCTGGTCCCGCAGCGCGGCGGTCGTCCCCTCGGCGGCGGGCGCACGCAGCTGGACGACGCCGACGACGGTGGCCGCCCCCGCGAGCGCGGCGAGCCCCGCCGTGAGGGTGCGCGTACGACGGCGTGACGGCGCGGCGCCCCCGCCGCCCCGGCGGGCCGCGGCCGCGGCGTAGCCGGGGTCCAAGGGCCGCTCCATGACCTCGCGCAGCAGCGTCATCGACGCGTCGGGCCGGGCCGGTCGGGCCCCCGACGCCGCCGCGGGTCCGGTCCCGTGGTCGCTCACGGCCGTTCCCCCGGCCGGTCGCCCTCCGCCTCACGGGACGCCGGACCGGCCGGGGCGACCGCGGGCGTGCCGGGGTCGTCACGGACCAGCAGGCGCACCTGGTGGACGTACTGCAGGCCGGCCCACCAGTACAGGCCCGTGCCCCACCAGGCGAAGGCCCAGCCCAGGGGCTCCGCGACGGCACCGACGGTGCCGTCGACCTGCCCGAGGAGGATGAGGGGGAAGGCGTAGAGCAGGCAGAAGGTCGCGGCCTTGCCGAGGTAGTGGACCTCCAGCGTCCCGTAGCCGTGCCGCTGCAGCACGGGGACGGTGCCGGCGAGCACGACGTCGCGCAGCGCGATGAGGACGACAAGCCACCAGGGGACGATGTCCCGCCAGGCGAGGCCGACGAGCGTGACGGCGATGTAGAGCCGGTCCGCGGCGGGGTCGAGGACGCGCCCGAGGGCGGAGGTCTGGTGCCAGCGCCGGGCGAGGTAGCCGTCGACGTAGTCCGAGGCCCCCGAGACCGCCAGGACGACCAGCGCCCACCCGTCGCGCTCGGTGACGACGAGGACGGCGAAGACCGGGACCAGCAGGAGCCGCGCGAGGCTGATCGCGTTGGGCACCGTGAGCACGCGGTCGGTGTCGACGTCGGTCGGTCCTGCCGTGCGGACGGCCCCGGGGGGACCCGACGGCGCACCTCCGCGCGCGGCACCCGACCCGCTCACGTTCCCTCCTCGACGACGCCCGACCGCTGCTGCGTGCTCTCGTCACCCTACGGGCGCGCCGGGGCCCGGCGGCCGACCCGCCGCCGCGCCGCCGCGGGGCGCCCGGGGACGGGTCGGACCACGACGAAGGGCCCCGGCGGACGCGTGGTCCACCGGGGCCCTGCCCGTCGGGATGACAGGATTTGAACCTGCGACCCCTTGACCCCCAGTCAAGTGCGCTACCAAGCTGCGCCACATCCCGAGGCGCCGCACCGGTCGGCCACCGCCCCGCAGGGGCGGCGACGACCGCTCTCGCGGCGGGCGTGAGACTACCGCACCGACGCCCCGCCGGGCAGCACCGCTCAGCGCCGTCGGCGCTCCCGGACGCGGACGCCGAGCTCCACGGGCGATCCCTCGAAGCCGAACTCCTCGCGCAGCCTGCGCTCCAGGAAGCGGCGGTAGCCGGCCTCGAGGAACCCGGAGGCGAAGACGACGAAGCGGGGCGGCTGCGTCGAGGGCTGCGTCGCGAAGAGGATCCGCGGCTGCTTGCCGCCGCGGACGGGGTGGGGGTGCTCGGAGACGACCTGGCCGAGGAAGCTGTTGAGCCGCCCGGTCGGGACCCGGGTGCCCCAGGACTCCAGCGCCACGTCGAGCGCCGGGACGAGCCGCTCCAGGTGGCGCCCGGTCAGCGCCGAGAGGTTGACCCGCGGCGCCCAGCGCACCTGCACGAGCTCGCGCTCGAGCTCCCGCTCGAGGTAGTGGCGCCGCTCCTCGTCCAGCAGGTCCCACTTGTTGACGGCGAGCACCAGGGCGCGGCCCGCCTCGACGACGGTCGAGATGATGCGGACGTCCTGCTCCGTGAGCACCTCGGAGCCGTCGACGAGGACGACGGCCACCTCGGCCTTCTCCAGCGCGGCCTGGGTGCGCAGCGACGCGTAGAAGTCCGCACCGCTCGCCTGGTGCGTGCGCCGCCGGATACCCGCCGTGTCGACGAACTGCCACTCGCGGCCCGCGAGCTCCACGACCTCGTCGACGGGGTCGCGCGTGGTGCCGGCGGTGGCGTCCACGACGACCCGGTCGCTGCCGGTCAGCTTGTTGAGCAGGCTCGACTTGCCGACGTTCGGGCGCCCGAGCAGCGCGACGCGGCGCAGGCCCGAGGGCCGCTGGCGCGAGGCCAGGAGCTCGTCCGGGAGGGCCGCGAGGACGGCGTCGAGCAGGTCGCCCGAGCCCCGTCCGTGCACCGAGGACACGGGCCACGGCTCCCCGAGCCCGAGCGACCACAGCAGCGCGGCGTCGGCCTCGCCGCGCTGGTCGTCGACCTTGTTGGCGGCCAGGACGACGGGCTTGCCGGAGCGCCGGAGGAGGCGGACGACGGCCTCGTCGGTGGCCGTCGCCCCGACCGTCGCGTCCACGACGAGGACGACGACGTCGGCCAGCGCGACCGCGGCCTCGGCCTGCGCCGCGACGCGCGCGTCGAGGCCGGCGGCGTCCTTCTCCCAGCCGCCGGTGTCGACGAGCGTGAAGCGCTGCCCGGCCCACTCGGCGGCGTAGGAGACCCGGTCCCGGGTGATGCCGGGCACGTCCTGGACGACGGCCTCGCGGCGGCCGAGGACGCGGTTGACGAGGCTCGACTTGCCGACGTTCGGCCGGCCGACGACCGCGACGACGGGCAGCAGCTCCTCGGCGACCTCGGGGCCGGCCTCGCCGTCGGCGCCCAGCAGCGCCAGGTCCTCCTCGGAGAGCTCGTACTCCTCCAGGCCCGCGCGCAGGGCCCCGGTCCGGTCGACGGGGCCGTCGACGTCGTGCGCGGCGGTGCCGTCCCGCGGGAGGTCGTCCTGCGGTAGGTCGTCCTGCGGAAGGTCGTCCTGCGGGAGGTCGTCCTGCGGGGGGAAGTCCTGCGGGGGGACCTGGGCCCGGTCGAGCGCCTCGTCCTGCGGCTGGTGCGCGCCGTCGCCCACGGCTCAGGCCTCCTCGTGGCCCGGGGGCCGCTCGACGTCCTCGGGCAGGGGCATGCCGGTGCGCTCCACGGCGTCGTGCACGTGCGCGGTCATGGCCGACCGCAGGTCCTCGGTGGCCTGCTGGAGCGCGTCGCGGCGGGGGACGCCGGCGCGGGCCTGCAGGGAGACCGGCGCGCCGAAGACGACGTGCACGGGCTGGCGGGGCCGGGGCAGGTCGTAGGTCGACCCGGGGCCGCGGGTCCCGAGCAGCGCGACGGGGACGACGGGCGCCCCGGTCTGCAGCGCCAGCCAGGTGACGCCGGACTGCATCGGGGGG
>NZ_JBBIAA010000005.1:81647-149707 GCF_037482545.1 Pseudokineococcus basanitobsidens
AGACCCCGACGGACCCGCCGCGGCGCAGGACGCCGACGGCCGTCACGAGGGCGCCGCGGTCACCGGTGCGGTCCACCGGGATCTGCCCGCAGCCGCGCAGGACGACGCCGAGCGGGCCCGTGAACATCTCCTTCTTCACGAGGAAGTGCGTCCCGCGCGGCGCCATGCCCATGAGCAGCGGCCCGTCGAGGAAGCCCAGGTGGTTGCTCGCGAGGAGCACCGGGCCCTCGTCCGGCACGTTGTCCGCCCCGGAGCGCGTCACGCTCCACAGCGTCCGGGCGAGCACCCACCCGACGGGCTTGCCCCAGCGGGGCCCGAAGGTGCCCGGCAGCTCGCGGGCGGCGGCGGGCCGGCTCACCGGGCGCCCGCCCGCTCCGCGCCGCGGGCGACGTCGGCGGGGAGCGCCCCGACCGGGACGGAGCCGGGGACGGCGCCCTCGACCACGGCGAGGACGGCGAGCACCGTCTCCTCCAGCGTCATCGCCGAGGAGTCGACCGTGACGACGCCGTCGGCGGCCACGGAGAACTCCGAGACCGTCGCGTCGTCGCGGTCGCGGCGCACGACCTCGTCCCGCGTGAGCTCGCGGGACGCCGCGTCGTCGCGGCCGTGGACGTCGCGGGAGCGCCGCGCCAGCCGGGCCTCCTCGTCGGCGACGAGCAGCACGCGCACGTCGGCGTCCGGGACGACGACCGTGGTGGTGTCACGCCCCTCCGCGACGACCCCGCGCCCGCGCCGCGCCAGCTCGACGACGGCGCGCTGGCGCCGCCGCAGCTCGGCGCGCACGTCGAGGTTGGTGGCGACGGCGCTGACGGCGGCCGACACGCGGCTCTCCCGCAGGTGCTCGGTGACCGTGCGGCCCTCGACGCGCACCCACGGCGCCGAGGGGTCGGTGCCCAGCTCGAGGTCCATCTGGCGCGCCGCCTCGGCGACGGCGCCGCGGTCCTGGAGGTCGACGTCGTGCTCCAGGCACCACCAGCACACCGCGCGGTAGGTCGCACCGGTGTCGAGGTAGTCCGTGCCGAGCCGCTGCGCCAGCGCCCGGCTCACGCTCGACTTGCCGGACCCCGAGGGACCGTCCACGGCGACGACGAGCGGGCGAGGAGCGGGCATGCGGGTCCCTCCGGGTGGCGGGTGCGGGTCGGGACCGGCGCCCCCTCGCCGCCCCGGACGGCCGCTGGGGGGCACCCGGGGCCGGGGGCGTGCGCCGGGTCGGGCGACCAGGTCGCGCCCAGGGTAGTCGCCGCGGCGGGGCGGACCGTCCCTCGTGCGACGGCACGTCCCGGCGCGCCCCCGCACGCCCCCCCGCGCGCCGTCAGCCGGCGACGCGCCACCCGCGGCGGGGCAGCTCGGCCTCCAGGCGCGGCCGTCCCGCCGGCAGGACGGAGATCTCCGCGAGGCCGACGGGGCGCCCCTGGGCGTGCTCGAGCACGAGGTCCTCGAGGTTCACCCCGATCTCGCCGACGTCGGCGAGCAGGCGCGCCAGGCGTCCCGGCTCGTCCGGCACGAGGACCGTCACGACCTCGTACGGGACGGGGACGGACCCGTGCTTGCCGGGTACGCGGGCCACGCCCGCCCCCCCGGTGTCGACGGCGCGAGCCACGCGCGCGCGGGCGCCCACGGCCCCGGCGTCCGCCGCGAGGGCGTCGAGGGCGCCGAGGACCTCGTCGAGGTCCGCCCGCAGCGCGTGCAGCGCGCGGGCGACCGGGGCGGCGTTGGCCCCGAGGATCTGGACCCACAGCCCGGGGTCGCTCGCGGCGATGCGGGTCACGTCGCGCAGTCCCTGGCCGGACAGCGCCACGGCCTCGTCGCCGGCGTCGAGCAGGCGGGCGGCCACGAGGCTCGCCGCGACCTGCGGCAGGTGGGACACGAGCGCCACGGCCTCGTCGTGCGCCGCCGCGTCCATGACGACGGGTGTGCCGCGGCAGTCGGCGACGAGCGCGCGGACGCGGGCCAGCGCCGCGTCCCCCTGGGCCCCCGTCCCGGGCGGCGGCACGAGCACCCACGGGCGGCCCGTGAAGAGGTCCGCGCGGGCGCTCGTGGCCCCGGAGCGCTCCCGCCCGGCCATCGGGTGGCCCCCGACGTACCGGGCGAGCGCCTGCGGCGCGCCCGCCGCCGCGAGCCGGTCGGTGACGCCCCGCAGGACGGCCCCCTTGACGCTCGCGACGTCGGTGACGACGGCCCCGGGGTGGGCCAGCAGCCGGTCGGCGACGACGTCGGCGGTGACGTCGGGCGGGGCGGCGACGAGGACGAGCGCCGGCTCCTCCCCCGTCCCGGCCGGGCGGCCGGCGCCGACGTCGCGGGCGAGCGCGGCCGCGGTGGGCGAGGGGTCCGCGAGCGCCACGTCGACGCCGCGCGCCCGCAGGGCGAGCCCGGCGCTCGCGCCGAGGAGCCCGGTCCCGACGACGAGCACCGTCCCGCCGACGTGGACCGTCCCGGCGACGAGGTCGGTGCCGTCGGTCCCGGACGGGCCCCCCGAGGGCGCCGTCACTGGGCGATGTCCCGCCGCAGCGCGACCGCCCCGCGCAGGTAGACGTGGCGCACCTGCGCGCGGGGGACGTCCATCTCGGCGTGGGCCATGAGCCGGACGACGCGGGGCATGGCGCCGGGCACGTCGATCTCCGTGCAGCACAGGAGCGGCACGTCGCCGAGGCCGAGCTCGCGCGCCGCGACGGCGGGGAACTCCGAGCGCAGGTCGGGGGTCACGGTGAAGACGACGGAGATGAGGTCCTCGGGGCCCAGGGGGTTGGCCTGCAGGACCGCCGTCACGAGCTCCCGCGTCGAGGCGAGCAGGTGCTCGCGCTCGTCGACGTCCAGCTGCGTCGCCCCCCGGACCGCCCGCACCGCCATCGCGCACCCCTCGCCGCCACCCGCCGCACCGGCGCCGCGGACGCCGCGCCGGGCGCGAGGCTAACCAGGGTGCGCGCCCGCCGGTCCCCGGTGACCGGGGACCGGACCCCGGGCGCGGACCCCGGCCGCAGGGCGCGTCCGCGCCGCGGTCAGAGCCCGACGTCGGCCATCAGCCGACCGAGCTCGGGGCGGGCCAGGGCCCGCGAGCGGCCGGGGAGCATGTCCCCCAGCAGGACCGGGCCGATGCGCGTGCGGACGAGCTGCTCGACGGGGTGGCCGACCTCCGCGAGCAGGCGCCGGACGATGTGGTTGCGCCCCTCGTGCAGCACCACCTCGACGAGCGCGCGCCCCGGCTGGGAGTCGACGAGGCGGAAGGAGTCGACCGTGACCGGGCCGTCCTCGAGCTCGACGCCCTCGCGCAGCCGTCGGCCGAGGTCGCGCGGGATGGGCCCGAGCACCTGGGCGAGGTAGGTCTTGGGCACCTCCCAGGAGGGGTGCTGCAGACGGTTGGCGAGCTCCCCGTCGTTGGTCACGAGGATGAGGCCCTCGGTGTCCACGTCGAGCCGGCCGACGTGGAAGAGGCGCTGCGCGCGCTGCTCGAGCAGGTCCCCGATGCAGGGGCGCCCGTCCGGGTCCGACATCGTCGAGACGACGCCGAGCGGCTTGTTGAGCGCGAGGTAGACCTTGGTGTCGTCGAGGACGACGCGCAGCCCGTCGACGTGCACGGCCTGGGCCGCCGGGTCGACGCGGACGCCGAGCTCGGTGACGACGACGTCGTCGACGCTGACGCGGCCGGCCGCGATGAGGTCCTCGCACGTGCGCCGCGAGCCGACCCCGGCCTGCGCCAGCACCTTCTGCAGGCGCACGCCGCCCTCGACGTGGACGTCGCGGACCGCGGCGTGGTCCGCTCCCCGGCGCGGGGGCGGCGCCCCGGGCCCGGCGGCGGCGCCCCGCGCGGTCCCCGCCGGCCGCCGCGAGCCGCCGCGAGCGGACTGCCCGCGGCCGCTCGTGCCCTGCGGGCCACGGCCGACGCCGGGACCGCGGTGGTTGCGACGGCGCTCCTCGGCGATCTCCTCGGGGGTCCGGCGCCGGTCCCCCGGGCGGCCGGCGTCCGTGCGCCGCGCGTCCGCGGCACCGCCGCGCCGGTCGTCCGACCGGGAGCCGGGACGGGCGTCGGCGCCGCCGCGCTGCGGCCGGGAGCCGGGCCTCGGGTCGGGCCGGGAGTCGGGCCGGGAATCGGGCCGGGGGTCGGGCCGGGAGTCGGGCCGGGCACCGCGGCGCCCGCCCGGTGCGCCCGCCCGGTCCGGCCGTGGCCCAGAGGCGGAGGGACGTCCGGCACCGGGACGTCCGGCACCGGGCCTGCCGCCGCCGGGCGCCGCACGACCGGAGCCGCCTCCCGTCGACCCGGGCCTGCCGCCGCCGGACGACGGGCGTCCGCCGCCCGCTCCCCGGGCGCCTCCGGGGCGGCCTCCTGAGCGACCTCTCGGGCCCCCCGTTCCGCGCCCGCGTCCGTCGTCGCTCACAGCTGTCCTTCCGTCATCAGGTCGTCGAGGTCCGCGCCCTCGGGCAGGAACGGGGCCAGGGGCGGCAGCTCGTCGAGGCTGGCCAGCCCCATCCGCTCGAGGAAGGAGGGCGTCGTCCCGTAGAGCATGGCACCCGACGCGGGGTGCCGACCCACCTCGACGACGAGCCCCCGCGCGAGCAGCGTGCGGACGACGCCGTCGACGTCGACCCCGCGCACCGCGGCGACGCGCGCCCGGCTGACGGGCTGGCGGTAGGCGATGATCGCCAGCGTCTCCAGCGCGGCCTGCGACAGGCGCGCGGTCTGGCCGTCGCGGACGAAGCGGCCGACGAGGCCGGCGAGGTCGGCGCGGCTGTAGACCCGCCAGCCCGCGCCGGCGCGGCGCAGCTCGAAGCCCCGCTCGTCCGCCGCGTACTCGCGCCCCAGCGCCTCGAGGACGTTCTGCACGTGCTCGAGCGGGGCCTGCACCGCCGCGGCGAGCGCCTCCGCGGCGACCGGCTCGTCGACCACCATGAGCACGGCCTCGACCGCCGCCCGCAGCCCGCCCGGCAGCTCGTCGACCCGCAACTCGTCGACCCCCCGCTCCTCGGACGGCGGCCCGACCGCGTCGGTGGTCCGCTCGTCGCTGCTGCCCTCGTCGCTGCCGGCCCTGCTCACGGGGCGCCATCCTCGCCCGGCGCGGGCGCCGGCGCGGGCCCGCCGTCGTCCTCGGGCTCCCCGACCCCGGCGAGCACGTCCTCGAGCTCGTCGTCGGCCGCGCCTGCTGCGGCGGGCGGCCTGGTCCACCGGACCGTCAGCTCGCCGAGCGCGTCGGCCTGGTCGAGGGCGACGGAGCCGTCGCGGAAGAGCTCGAGCAGGGCGAGGAAGCGGGCGACGACGACGAGCAGCGACCCCGCGTCCGCGGACAGGTCGCGGAACGTCGCGGTCCCCGCCCGGGAGAGGTGGCGGACGACGACGCGCGCCTCGTCGCGGACGCTGACCGCCGGGGCGTGCAGGTGGTCGAGCCCCACGCCGGGTGGCGCCGGCCGCGGGAGGGACGCGCGGGCGGCGAGCGCGGCGAGCTGCTCGGGCGTCGTGCGCCACACGAGCTCGGGCAGCAGCCGGGCGAGCCAGGGCTCGAGCCCCGCCGAGCGCGGCGTGCGCGCGGCGGAGCGCTCGAGCCGCTCGGCGAGGACACCGGAGACGTCCTTGTAGGCCCGGTACTGCAGGAGCCGGGCGAAGAGGAGGTCCCGCGCCTCCAGGAGCGCCAGGTCCTCCTCCGCGTCGACCTGGGTGCCGGGCAGCAGCCGGGCGGCCTTGAGCTCGAGCAGCGTGGCCGCGACGACGAGGAACTCGCTCGCCTGGCCGAGGTCCCACTCGTCCCCGCCGTCGCCGTCCGTCCCGCCGAGGCCTCCCGCGCCGCGCAGGTGCGCGACGAACTCGTCGGTGACCGCCGCGAGCGAGACCTCGGTCACGTCGAGGCGGTGCTTGGTGATGAGCTGCAGGAGCAGGTCGAACGGCCCGGTGAAGACGTCCAGGTGCACCTCGAAGGGCGCCGCCCGGCCGCCGGGCCGCCGGCGCACGGCCGGGGCGTCGCCCGGCGGCACGTCGGGTGCGGCCGCCTCAGGCGGCGTCGCCACGGGCGACGAGCTCGCGGGCCAGCTGCCGGTAGGAGGCCGCGGCCGGGTGGTTCGTGGCGTAGGTGGTGATCGGCTCGGCCGCCACGCTGGCGTCGGGGAACTTCACCGTCCGTCCCACGACGGTGTGGAAGACCTGGTCGCCGAAGGCCTCGACGACCCGCGCCACGACCTCGCGGCTGTGCAGCGTCCGCGAGTCGTACATCGTCGCGAGGATGCCGTCGACCTGCAGGCGCGGGTTCAGCCGGTCCTGGACCTTGTCGATCGTCTCGACGAGCAGCGCGACCCCGCGCAGGGCGAAGTACTCGCACTCCAGCGGGATGACGACGCCGTGCGCGGCGGTCAGCGCGTTGACGGTGAGCAGGCCCAGCGAGGGCTGGCAGTCGACGAGCACGACGTCGTAGTCGTCGAGCACGGGCCGCAGCGCCCGCGCGAGGAGGTTCTCCCGGGCGACCTCGGCGACGAGCTGGACCTCGGCGGCCGACAGGTCGATGTTGGCGGGCACGACGTCCATGCCCTCGACCCGCGTCGGCACGATCGCGTCCCGGGTGCGGGCAGAGCGGTCCACGAGCAGCGTGTAGACGGTCGTCTCGCGGTCGTGCGCCGAGACGCCGACGCCGGCGCTCAGCGCCCCCTGCGGGTCGAAGTCGACGAGGAGCACGCGGCGGCCGAGCTCGGCGAGCGCGGCACCGAGGTTGATGGTGGTCGTCGTCTTGCCGACGCCGCCCTTCTGGTTGCACATCGCGATGACGCGGGCCGGCCCGTGCGAGGCCAGGGGCGGCGGCACGGGGAACTCGGGGACCGGCCGGCCGGTGGGTCCGAGGCCGGTGCTGGGCACGTCGAGCGCCGTCTGGCCGGGCGCACTCGTGTCGCTGCTCACCGGCGCGACCCTAGCCGCGTCGCCGGAGGCGGGTCGAGACGGCGACCTCGGGCGGCAGGACCCACCGCTGCCCGAGCTCGTGGTCCAGCCACGGGTCGTCGGGGAAGTCCGTCAGCCCGCTGCCGGGGTAGACCGTCAGCTCGCCGAAGCGGACGCCCTCGGCCGGGGCGTAGAGGTCCACGCGGACGTAGTCCCAGCCGCGCCCGAGGCGGGCCGCCGCGTCGAGCACCGCGGCGAGGTGGCGGGGCGGCGGGACGAGGTCGGCCGTGCGGGCGGCACGGATGCCCACCTCGGTCGGCGACCAGTCGGGCCGGTAGTAGCGCACGCGGTGGTCCCCGAACCGGCCGTGGTGGACCTGGACGAGCGCGGGCTCGCCGTCGAAGACGTGCACCTTCCAGTCGACGAGGTCCTCGCCCGGGACACCCAGACGTTCCTCGGCCAGGAGCAGGCGCCGGGCCCCGGAGTAGGCCCACTCCCCCATCCGCAGCTCGTCGGTGCTCGGGTCGAGCCAGCCGCGGGCGACGTCCGCCAGCCGCGCCACGTCCGGGCGGCCCGTGCCGAGGTGCACGAGCCCGCCGCCGCGGTGGTTGGGCTTGAGGACCCATCGCTCGCCGAGGTCCCGCCCGGCGAGATCCCGCACGTCCGTGCCGACCCAGAGGGTGCGCGCCGGGAGGACCCCGGCCGCGGCGGCGACCTCCTTGGCCGCGAGCTTGTCGCAGGCCGTGACCAGCCGGGGTCGACGGTCGTGCAGCATCCGCCGGTCCAGCTTCTCGTTGAAGGTCCGGGGCCGCCGACGGTCGGGGAAGGCGCCGTAGACCCGGCGGTGGACCAGGGACCGGCGCGTGGCGACGGGCAGGGCCCGCCACGCCTGGCGTGCGACGGCGGTCAGGGGAGGCGGGACGTGCACAGGGTCTCCGGTCGTCGTGCGTCGTGCCCCCCGGCGCACCCCGACGGGCGCCCGGCGGAGTGAACCACCTCCGCCCCGCGGCCCGCGCGCCGTCCCTCGTCGGCCCCGGAGGCGGCCTGGACGACCGGGGGCCATCGCGCTCAGCGCGCGCGGGGGTGCGCCGCGGCGAAGACCTCGCGCAGCGCGTCCGCCGTGACCAGCGTGTACGCCTGCGTCGTCGTCACGGAGGCGTGGCCCAGCAGCTCCTGGACGACGCGCACGTCGGCGCCCCCCTCGAGCAGGTGCGTGGCGAAGGAGTGCCGCAGCGTGTGCGGGGACACGCTGCCCGCCAGCTGCGCCCGCTCCCCTGCGGCGTGCAGCACCGCCCACGCGCTCTGGCGGGACATCCGCGCCCCCCGCCCGCCGAGGAAGAGCGCCGGCCCGCCGCGCCCGCCCGCGGCGAGGGCCGGTCGCCCGCGGACGAGGTAGGCCTCCAGCGCCGTCCGCGCGTAGCGACCCAGCGGCACGACGCGTTCCTTGTCCCCCTTGCCGCGCAGGCGCAGCAGGCCCTCCGGGGGGACCCCGTCCCCCGGGGCCCTCGCGACCTCGGGGTCGAGCACGTCACCGACGTCGTCGACGTCGAGCCCCACCACCTCGGAGATGCGCGCGCCGGAGCCGTAGAGCAGCTCCAGCAGGGCGCGGTCGCGCAGCGCGGCCGGGCCGTCGCCGACCGCCGCGGCGTCCAGCAGGCGGCCGACCTCGGCGACGCCGATGGCCTTGGGCAGGCGCCGGGGCTCGGCGGGCGGGCGCACCTCGCGCGACGGGTCGGCGTCCGCGAGACCCTCCTCGGCGAGGAAGCGGTGCAGACCGCGCACGGCGACGACCGCACGCTTGCGCGAGCTCGCCGTGAGGACGGCGCGGCCGTCGGCCCCCGTGCCGAGGGCGGTCGCGTAGGCGCTCACGTCCGGCGGCCGGACGTCCCCCGGTCGCGTGCGGGACGCGCCCGCGAGGAAGTCGGCGTAGCGGGCCAGGTCACGGCGGTAGGCGGCAAGGGTGTTCTCGGACAGGCCCCGCTCCACGCGCAGGTGCTGCAGGTAGACCTCCACCGCGTCGTCGACGGCGGTCCGCGCGCGTGGCGCCTCGGCGGCAGGGCCGGTCGACGGCGGGGGCGTCCCGGCACGCGCGCTGCCCCGGGCCGTCTCCACGGCCGTCACGGTACGGGCGCACCCGCGCCGCGGGCGGCATGCTGGGGACGTGCCCCGGACCCCGGCCGCCGACGCCGGTGGCCCCCGCCCCGACGCCGCGGGCGACCTGCGGGTGACCCGAGGGGTGTCGCTGCCCGCGGCCGAGCTGTCGTGGCGCTTCAGCCGCGCGGGCGGCCCGGGCGGGCAGGGCGTCAACACCACCGACTCCCGGGTCGAGCTGCGCTGGGCGCCCTCGACCTCCCGGGCCCTGACCGCCCCGCAGCGCGAGCGGCTCCTCGAGCGCCTGGGAGGCCGCCTCGTCGACGGGGAGCTCGTCGTGCGCGCGGCCGAGCACCGCGAGCAGCGTCGCAACCGCACGAGCGCCCGCGAGCGCCTCGCCGCCCTCGTCCGCGAGGGCCTGGCCCCTCCGCCGCGCGCCCGCCGGCCGAGCGCGCCCTCGCGCCGCGCGCGGGCCCGGCGGGTCGACGCGAAGACCTCCCGCGGGCGGACGAAGGCCCTGCGGCGGCGGCCGCAGGGCGACTGACGGCGACCGTCCGGCCGTCGCCGAGGCGCCGTCCTCGCGTCCTGCCCCTCGACGGGCAGCGGCTCGCCCGGAGGGTCGCGAGCACGGGACCCGCCGGGTCCCTCCTCGGTCGGACGTGCGACGCGGCTCCCGCGGCGACGATGCTGTCGGCGTGCCCCGCCGCCCCGTCCCCCGCCCCGAGCCCGGCACGTGGTCGACCGCCTCCGGCGTCGTCGAGCTCGCGCGCGACGGCAGCGACGAGCACGCGTGGACGGTCTTCGTCAACGGCGTCGCCAGCTCCTCGGTGCACACCGGCGACCCCACGGTGCTCGAGTTCGAGTACCTGCGGTGGATGGCGGACGTCCTCGACGAGCGTGACCCCGCCGGCGCGCCGCTGGACGTCGTGCACCTCGGCGCCGCCGGGTGCGCTCTCGCCCGGTACGTCGACGCGACGCGCCCCGGGTCGCGGCAGGTCGCCGTCGAGGTGGACGAGGACCTCGCCCGGCTCGTGCGCGAGTGGTTCGACCTCCCCCGCGCCCCCGCCCTGCGGCTGCAGGTCGGCGACGCGCGCGAGCGGCTCGCGACCCGCCGGGAGGGCAGCGCCGACGCCGTCGTGCGCGACGTCTTCGCGAAGGACGTCACGCCTCGGCACGTGCGCACCGCCGAGTTCGTCGCCGACGTCGCGCGGGTGCTCCGCCCGGACGGCACCTACCTCGCCAACGTCGCCGACCGCCCGCCGCTGACCCGGCTGCGCCGCGAGGTCGCCACCACGGCGACGGTCTTCGAGCACGTCGGCGTCCTCGCCGAGACCGGGCTGCTGCGGGGTCGCCGCTACGCCAACGCCGTCGTCGTGGCCTCGCCCGCCCCGCTGGCCGCGGACCGGCTCGTCCGGCGCGCCGCGCGGGCCCCGGTGCCGACGCGCTGGGTGGACGGCGACGACCTCGTCGCGCTGGTCGCGGGGGCGGCGCCCGAGCACGACGCCGTGGCGGACGCGGAGGGCCCCGGCCCGCAGCCGCGCAGCAGTGGTCGGCATCCGTGACCGTGCACGGTCACGGGTGCCGACCACTGTCGTCGTCGGGCGGCTGCGCGAGCGGCCGGGTCAGCGCCAGGGCTCGACGACGACGACGCCCGCGCCCGTCCGGGCGGGCAGGTCGACGAGCGCCCGTCCGGCCTCGGCGAGCGGCAGCACGTCGCCGACGAGGTCGCCCGGGCGCAGGGCGCCGGCGGTCACGAGGTCGAGCAGCCCGGGGTAGTCCGACGCCGCCATGCCGTGGCTGCCGAGGACGTCGAGCTCGTGGCCGATGACGCGCTCCATCGGCACCCGCGGCCGTCCCCGCCCGTCGGGGCCGGGCGGCAGCAGCCCCACCTGGACGAGGCGGCCACGGCGCCGCAGCGACCAGACCCCCTGCGCGAGCGTCCGTGCCGACCCCAGGGCCTCGACGGCGACGGCAGCGCCGCCGCCGGTCGCGGCGAGGACCTCGACCACGACGTCGTCGTCCTCACCCGTACTCGGACCCGTTGCGGCAGAGGCGCTCACCGTGACGTCGGCGCCGAGCGAGCGCGCCCGCGCCAGAGCGGCCGGGGAGACGTCGACGGCCACGACGACCCCGGCGCCCAGCGCCCTCGCGAGCACGACCGCCGACAGGCCCACGCCCCCGCAGCCGAGGACGACGACCGGCTCCCCGGCGCGGAGCCGGGCCCGCAGGGCCAGTGCGCGGTAGGCCGTGGCCGTGCGGCAGCCGAGCGCCGCCGCGGCGACGTCGCCCGGGCCGCCGTCCGTCTCGGGCGGGAGCGCCACGAGGTTCGCGTCGGCGTGGTGCAGCGCGACGAGCTCGGCGAGGGAGCCGTCGTCGGTGAAGCCGGGCTGCCGCTGGTGCGGGCACACCTGCGGGTCGCCGCCCCGGCACGTGGGGCAGCGGCCGCAGCCGCAGACGAAGGGCGTCGTCACCCGGTCCCCCGGGTGCCACCGCGTCACGTCCTCGCCGATGCGCTCGACGACCCCGACGAGCTCGTGCCCCAGCACCTGCGGGACGACGACGTCGGGGTCGTGGCCGGCGAAGGCGTGCCAGTCGCTGCGGCACAGCCCGCTCGCACCGACCCGGAGCACGACGCCGTCCACGGGCGGACGGGGGTCGGGCACCTCCTCGACCTCCGGCTCGACCCCGAACTCCCGCAGCACGAGCGCTCTCACGGCGGACGACGCTACGGCGCCCGGCGCTGTGGACGGACGCCGAGGGCTGTCGGCGGCCACCCGTAGCGTCCACACCCGTGGACACCGCGCTGGACCAGAGCCCTCCTGCCGGCACCGGCGGCACCGCCGGCCCCGGCAGCACCGCCGCCGAGGCGGCCGCGGTCCTGCGCCGGCTCGTCGGCCGGGACGACGCCGCGCTGCGGGACGGGCAGGGCGAGGCGGTCGAGGCGCTGGTCGACCGCCGGGCGCGGGCGCTCGTCGTCCAGCGCACCGGGTGGGGCAAGTCGGCCGTCTACTTCGTCGCCACCTCGTTGCTGCGGGCTCGGGGGGCCGGTCCCACGCTGCTCGTCTCGCCGCTGCTCGCGCTGATGCGCGACCAGGTGGCCGCGGCCGCGCGCGCCGGGGTCCGGGCCGTGGAGATCTCCTCGGCCACGGCGCACGAGACCCAGGACGCGCTGACGGCGCTGGCCGCCGACGAGGTGGACGTCCTGCTCATCTCCCCCGAGCGGCTCGTCAACCCGCAGTTCGCCGCCGAGGTGCTGCCCGACCTGCTGGCCCGCACGGGTCTGCTCGTCGTCGACGAGGCCCACTGCATCTCCGACTGGGGCCACGACTTCCGGCCCGACTACCGCCGCATCAAGGACCTGCTCGGCCGCCTGCCCGCCGCGACGCCGGTGCTGGCGACCACGGCGACCGCCAACGCCCGCGTCGTCGCCGACGTGGCCGAGCAGCTGTCGGCCCCGGCGCCGGGCTCGCAGCGCCCCGTCGAGGTGCTCACCGTCCGCGGGCCCCTGGCCCGCGACTCGTTGCGCCTGGGCGTCCTGGACCTCCCCGACGACGCCGCCCGCCTCGCGTGGCTCTCGGCGCACCTGCCCGACCTGCCGGGCTCGGGCATCGTCTACACGCTGACGGTCGCCGCCGCGGAGGACACCGCGGCGGCGCTGCGGGCCGCGGGGCACGAGGTGCAGGCCTACACCGGGCGGACCGACGACGCCGACCGCCGCGAGGCCGAGGCGGCGCTGCGGGAGAACCGGGTCAAGGCCCTCGTCGCCACCTCCGCGCTCGGCATGGGCTTCGACAAGCCCGACCTCGGCTTCGTCGTGCACCTCGGGGCGCCGTCCTCCCCCGTCAGCTACTACCAGCAGGTCGGCCGGGCCGGGCGCGCCGTCGACCGCGCCGACGTGCTGCTGCTGCCCGGGCGCGAGGACCGCGCCGTGTGGGCCTACTTCGCGACGGCGAGCATGCCGCGCCAGGAGGACGCCACCGCGGTCCTCGACGCGCTCGCCACCGCGTCCCGGCCGGTGAGCGCCGCGGCCCTGGAGGCCGTCGCCGACGTCCGCCGCACGCGCCTGGAGCTGCTGCTCAAGGTCCTCGCCGTCGACGGCGCGGTCGAGCGCGTGCGCGGCGGGTGGACGGCGACGGGACGCCCGTGGGACTACGACGCCGAGCGGTACGAGCAGGTCGCCGCCACCCGGACCGCCGAGCAGCAGGCGATGGTGGCCTACGAGCGCACGCAGGGCTGCCGGATGGCCTTCCTCCAGGAGGCGCTCGACGACGCCACGGCGGCGCCGTGCGGGCGCTGCGACCGCTGCGCCGGGCCCTGGTACCCGACCGACCTGCCCGACGACGCCCGGGAGGCGGCGTCGGCGGCGCTGCGGCGAGCGGGCACGACGGTCGAGCCGCGGGCGCAGTGGCCCACCGGCGCCGACCGCCTGGGCGTGCCGGTGAAGGGGCGGATCAGCGCGGACGAGCAGCTCGGGACGGGGCGCGCCCTGGCCCGGACGAGCGACCTGGGCATGGGCCCCCGGCTGCGGGAGCTGCTCGGCGACGTCTCCGGCGACCGGTCGGGAGTGCGCGACGTGCCCGTGCCCCCCGACGTGCTGCGCGCCGTCGTCCCCGTTCTCGCGGCCTGGGACTGGGAGCGGCGACCGGTGGCCGTGGCGTCCGTCCCCTCCCGCGGGCGTCCCACCCTCGTGGAGAGCCTCGCCACCGGGATCGCCCAAGTGGGCCGGCTGCCCTACCTCGGGGCACTGCCGCTCGCGCCCGACCACCCGCCGGCCCGCGCGGGCTCGGGCAACAGCGCCTTCCGCCTCGCGGGCGTGTGGGGCGCCTTCGGCGACGCCGAGGCGCTCGTCGCCCGGCTGCCGCCCGGCTCCGACGGCCCGGTGCTGCTCGTCGACGACGTCGTCGACACGCGCTGGACCATGGTCGTGGCCGGCCGGCAGCTGCGGCGGGCCGGCGTCCAGGTCCTGCCCTTCGCGCTGGCCGTCGCCGGGTGAGCCGGGCTCGCTCAGACCCCGCCGCTGCCCGTGCGGGCCGTGCCGTCCGGCGAGCGCCGGTGCGCGAGGCCGCGGCGCGGCACGAGCGGCGGGGTCGGCGCGCCGCGGCCGGCGGACAGGCCCTCGACCAGCTCGACGAGCGCGTGGTCGGCGCGGACGCCCGGCTCCCAGCCCAGCTCGGCGCGGGCCAGCGCCGACGACAGCAGCGGCACCTGCGTCAGCAGGTCCACCCAGCCGGCCTCCGTCGGCTGCAGGCGGGCGCGCCAGGTGACGGCGGCCAGCCCCCGGAGCACGGCCACCGGCAGACGGGGCACCCGCTGCACCTGCAGCGCCTGCGCCACGTCCATCGGTCCGAGCACCGGCCCGGCGACGAGGTTGAAGGGACCGGTCGCCCGCGCGCGCAGCATGCGGAGCACCGCCTCGGCGACGTCGTCGGCGTGGACGACCTGGAAGACGGCCTCCTCCGGCAGGGGGAGCACCGGCAGCAGGACGCGCCGCACGAGGGACGCAGGGACCAGCCCGCCGAGGAAGTACCGGCCGATCTCCGCACCCGCGTCGCCCTGCAGCACGAGGCCCGGGCGCATCCGCGCGACGCGGGCCTGCGGCCAGGACCGCTGCACCTCGTCGAGGACGCGCTCGGCCGCGACCTTGTGCCGGCTGTACGTGGACGAGGCGATGCCGGTGGTCGGCCAGTCCTCCCCGACGGCGTCCCGGGGGTCCGGACCGCCCTCGTCGGCCGGGGTCCCGTCGGGCACGGGCACCGCGCGCGGTGCGTAGGCCCCCACCGAGGACGCGTGCACGAGGTGGACGCCCGCCGCGGCGGCGGCCGTCGCGACCCGCCGGGTCCCGTCGACGTTGACCGCGTGCATGGCGGCCACGTCGTGGCTCGGCTGCAGCCGCCACGCCAGGTGGACGACGGCGTCGGCGTCCTCCAGCTCCCGCTCGAGCACCGGCACCGAGGACGGGGACGCCAGGTCGGCGGAGACCCAGCGCACCCCGGCGTCCTCCCGCGGCGGCCGGCGCACGAGCCCGACCACCTCGACGTCGTCCTCGCGCGCGAGCCGGCGCCGCAGCGCCGTCCCGACGTTGCCGCTGGCTCCCGTGACGAGGACCTTCATGGCCCCACTGTCGCGGAGGCGTCCCCGCCCCGGTACGCCGACACGCGCACCGGCGCCGTCCTCGCCTCGCGGCTAGCGTGCCGGAGGCACGGGCCCGTGACGACGCGGGCCGACGACGAGCAGCAGGAGGACCCATGGCAGGCGTCGAGGGCAGGGTGGCGCTCGTCACCGGCGGCGGACGGGGCATCGGCGCGGCGATCGGCCGGCGCCTCGCCGCGGGCGGGGCCGCCGTGGCGGTCCTCGACCTCGACGGGGAGCGGGCCGAGGCCAGCGCGGCGGAGATCGCCTCGAGCGTGCCCGCGGGCGCAGGGGGAGGCACCCCCCGCACGCTGGGCCTCGCCGTCGACGTCACCGACGCGGACGCGGTGGCGGCCGGGGTGCGCCGCGTGGTCGAGGAGCTGGGGAGCCTCGACGTCGCCGTCAACAACGCCGGCGTGACGCGCGACAACCTGCTCTTCCGGATGAGCGAGGAGGACTGGGACACGGTGATGGCCGTGCACCTGCGGGGTGCCTTCCTCGTCTCCCGGGCGGTGCAGGCCCCGATGGTCGAGCAGAGGAGGGGGCGGATCATCAGCCTCTCGTCCGTGAGCGCCCTCGGCAGCCGCGGCCAGGCCAACTACTCCACGGCGAAGATGGGCCTGCAGGGCTTCACCCGCACCCTCGCCGTCGAGCTCGGCCGCTTCGGCGTCACGGCCAACGCCGTGGCTCCCGGTTTCGTGCAGAGCGACATGACCGACGCCACGGCCGAGCGGCTGGGGATGACGCCGGAGGACTACCGCGCCGCCGTCGCCGAGCGCACGCCCGTCGGCCGCATCGGGCAGCCGGCCGACATCGCCGAGGCCGTCGCCTTCCTCGCCTCCGACGAGGCCTCCTACGTCACCGGCCAGACGCTGTACGTCGACGGCGGCCAGACCCTGTGACCTGGCCCGCAGGGTTCGAGGGGGCGGCCCCCGGGGGCGACCCGGCCGCGGCGCCGCTGCTCGCCACGGCCAGGTCCGGCGGCGTCGACCCGGCGGCCGCCCCGCTGCTCGCGACGTCCACGGCGGACGTGGACGACGGCACGGCGAGGGACCTGCTGCCGGACGCCGTCCGCGTCTTCACGGCCGGCGTCGACGCCGCCGCCGCCTGCGGGGCGTGGGCGGCCCCGACGCCGTCGAGCGGGTGGGACGTGCGGGCGGTCGCCGCCCACGTCGCCGCCCAGCACCGTCGCGTGCCGCACGTCCTGCGCGGCGACGAGCCGCCCGCTCGGGAGGGCGGGGACGACGGCCTCGGCCAGGACCCGCGTGCGGCCTGGCGCGCCGTCGCAGCCGCCGCGACCATCGCCTGGGCCGGTGCCCCCGAGGACGCGACCGTGCTGCTGCGCGGGGAGCGCGCGCCGGCGTCCGAGCTCGCCGAGCGGCTCCTGCTCGACCTCGTCGTGCACGCCTGGGACGTGCGCCGGGCCCTCGCGGCCGCCGGCCACCCGGTCGAGCCCCCGGCCGACCGCGGCTGCGCCGACCACAGCCTGGCCTGGGCTCGGGCGCACGCCGAGCAGCTCGCCGGCTCGGGCCACTTCGGCACCGCACGGCCGACGGACTCGCCCGAGCCGCTGGACCAGCTCGTGGCGCTGGCCGGTCGCCGCCCCTGAGCCCGTGACGGCCGGGGGCGGACGTCCCTACGCTCGCGCCCGTGCGCGTCGACGTCCGTCTCGTCCGTCTTGACGACGTCCCCGTGCTGGCCCGGCTGGCCGTCTCCGAGCGGGACGTCCTCGCGCCCTACGAGCCCCGCAGGGACGAGGCCTTCGCCACCGAGGAGGGGCAGCGGGCCGACGTCGAGGCCGCGCTCGCGGGGCACGCGGCCGGGACGCGCTGGTCGGGCGTCGTCCTCCTCGACGGCGAGGTCGTGGGCCGGACCACGGTCTCCGACGTCGTGCGCGGCGCCTTCCAGAGCGGGCACGTGGGCTACTGGGTGTCGCAGCAGGCGGGCGGGCGCGGTGTCGCGGGCGCCGCCGTCGCGCAGGTCCTCGGCCGGGCCTTCGGCGACATGGAGCTCCACCGGCTCCGGGCCGCCACCCTGCCGAACAACGTCCGGTCGCAGAAGGTGCTGCGCCGCAACGGCTTCGATGAGATCGGGTACGCGCCGCGGTACCTGCGCATCGCCGGCCGCTGGCAGGACCACGTGCTCTTCCAGCGGCTGGCCGACGGCTGACAGAGCGGGCCGCCGCGTCGGCGGCCGCGGCGGTCACCCCCTCCCGACCGCGCCCAGCGCCGCCTCGACGTGCAGGCGGGCCGAGGGCAGCAGCGGGACGTCGGCGTCCTCGGGCCCGAGCAGCAGCTCGAGCTCGGTGCACGCGAGGGCCACCGCCCGCGCCCCCCGGGCGACGAGCCCCGCGACGACGGACCGCAGGTCCGCGCGCGTCGTCCGGGACAGCACGCCGCGGCACAGCTCGTCGAAGACGGCCCGGTCCACCCGCTCGACCTGCGGTGCGTCCGGCACGAGCACCCGCAGGTCCGAGCGGGCGAGGCGGTCGGCGTAGAAGTCCTCGCGCATCGTCCCCCCGGCACCGAGCAGGCCCACCACGCCGGCTCCCACCCCGTGGGCGGCGGCGGCGACGACGTCGGCGAGGTGGAGGAAGGGCACGTCGAGGGCCTCCTCGAGGGGAACCGCCGCCTTGTGCATGTAGTTGGTGGCCAGCAGGACCACCCCGGCGCCGGCACCCTGCAGGGCGAGACCCTCGCGACGCAGCAGGGCCGCTGCGTCGTCCCACCGGTCCTCGAGCTGCAGGGTGCGGACGGTCTCGAAGTCGAGGCTGCGCACGAGCAGGTCGGCGCTCGCCAGGCCCCCGCGACGCTCGCGCACCAGCTCGTTCGCGAGCCGGTAGTACAGGGCCGTCGACTCCCAGCTCATGCCGCCGAGGATCCCGATGGTCGTCATGGCGGTCAGGGTGCCGGGTCCCGGGCGCCGGCACCAGGAGGGCTCCGGCGGACGGGGCGGAGGTGCTGCTCGGGGCAGCGGCGCCGGACGGTGGCCGGCCGGCCGGACGTGACCGGGAGCAGCACGGCCCGGTCCCCGCGGGGACCGGGCCGTGCTCGGGTCGGGCGCTCGGCGAACCGTCCGGCCGGACGTTCAGGCGAGCGCCGCGACGGCCTCCTCCACGGGGACGTCCCCGGAGACGAGCTCGAGGGTCTCCCCCGCCGTCCCCGGCGCCTGGAGCAGCGCGGCGAGCACCGCGGCGACGTCGGCGCGCGGGACGGAGGCGCGCTCGACGGTGCTGCGGGTCAGGGTCACCCGCCCGGTGCCCTCGTCGTCGGTGAGCATCCCGGGGCGCACGACCGTGAGGTCGAGCTCGGGGCGGGAGCGCAGCGCGTCCTCGGCGGCGAGCTTGGCCCGCAGGTAGTCCACGAAGCCCGGGTCGACGTCGTCCGGCGTCGCGCCGTCGACGACGGCCTCCAGGCCGGTCGACGACACGAGCAGGTAGCGGCGGACGCCGGCCACGGAGGCGGCGTCGGCGAGCTTGAGCGCGCCGTCGCGGTCCACCTGGGTCTTGCGCTCCGGGCCGCCCTTGCCACCGGCGCCGGCGGCGAAGACGACGGCGTCGGCGCCGCGCACGTGCGGCTCCAGCTCCGTCGACGACGCCGTCTCGATGTCGAGGACGACCGCGGACGCGCCGTCGGCCTCGAGGTCGGCGACCTGGTCCTGCGACCGGATGACACCGGTCACCTCGTGGCCGCCGGCGACGAGGCGGGTGGTGAGACGGCGCGCGATCTTGCCGTGAGCTCCGACGGTGACGACCTTCACGGGGATACCTCCTGGGTGCTGGTGGCCGCGACGTCGCGCGGCGGGGACGCTGCGCCGGGCCCGGGGACCGCGGCGTTCTCCCGGACCAGCACGGACGGGCGGCGGCCTGTTCCTGGTCGCCGCCCCCGGACGCCCTCCCTGCCGTGCTCGCCCTCCCCGCCGCGCCTGCCGTCCTGCCGCGCCCACCGCCGGAGCACCGCCGGGACACCGGACCGCGTGTCCCCCTTGCCGCCCGGCCGGTCGTGAGGTGCACTGCTCCCGCACGCCCGGGCGGCCACGCCCGGGCACGGACGCCCGACCCGCGCCGACGCGGGACGGGCACCACGCGAGGAGCACGATGGCGATCACCGACAGGCTTCCCTGGCCCGTCCTGCGGCAGGCCGTCGCCGCACGACGTGGCACCGGCGACGCGCTGGGCCGCGGGACGGCGGCCCGCTCGCGCGCGACGGAGACGACGGTCGCCCGCACGGCGACGGCCGACCGCGTGGTCGACTCCGTCTGCCCCTTCTGCGCCGTCGGCTGCGGCCAGAAGGTCTTCGTCAAGGACGAGAAGGTGGTCCAGGTCGAGGGCGACCCGGCCTCGCCCATCAGCCGCGGCCGGCTGTGCCCCAAGGGCAGCGCCAGCACCCAGCTCGTGACGTCCCCGAGCCGGGTCACGAAGGTCCGCTACCGCCGTCCGGGCGGGCGTGACTGGGAGGACCTCGAGCTCGACGTCGCGATGGACATGATCGCCGACCGCGTCCTCGACGCCCGGCGCAGGGGCTGGCAGGACAGCGACGACCAGGGTCGTCAGCTCCGCCGGACCCTCGGCTTCGCGAGCCTCGGCGGCGCGACGCTGGACAACGAGGAGAACTACCTCATGAAGAAGGTCTACTCGGCCCTGGGGGCCGTGCAGATCGAGAACCAGGCGCGCATATGACACTCCTCCACGGTCCCCGGTCTGGGGACCTCGTTCGGGCGCGGCGGCGCGACCACGCACCAGCAGGACCTGTCCAACGCTGACTGCATCCTCATCGAGGGCAGCAACATGGCGGAGGCCCACCCCGTGGGCTTCCAGTGGGTGATGGAGGCCAAGGCCAAGGGCGCGACGATCATCCACGTCGACCCGCGCTTCACCCGGACCTCCGCCGTGGCGGACCTGCACGTGCCGATCCGGGCGGGCAGCGACATCGCGTTCCTCGGCGGTCTCGTGAACCACGTGCTGTCCGGCGGGCACGAGTTCCGCGAGTACGTCGTCGCCTACACCAACGCGGCCACGCTCGTCTCGGAGGACTTCCGCGACACCGAGGACCTGGCGGGGCTGTTCTCCGGCTACGACGAGCAGTCGCGCACGTACGACCCCGCGTCGTGGCAGTACAGCGGCGGCCCCGTCCCGGCCGCCTCGGGCCAGCGCGACCCGCAGCAGGCGGCCGGCGAGCCCCAGGGCGGGTCGTCCGACTCGGCCGACGAGGGCTCCGCCGGCCCCGGCGGCGCGGACGCGCTCAGCACGGGCGACGTGCCCGAGGGGCAGGAGCGCGACGAGACGCTGCAGCACCCGCGGAGCGTCTTCCAGCTGCTCAAGCGGCACTTCTCGCGCTACACGCCCGAGATGGTCCAGGAGACCTGCGGCATCAGCCCCGAGCAGCTGGCGGCGGTGGCCGACGCCCTCGTCCGCAACAGCGGCCGGGAGCGCACCAGCTCCATCGCCTACGCCGTGGGCTGGACGCACCACACGGTGGGCGCCCAGATCATCCGGACGGCCGCCATCCTGCAGACGCTGCTCGGCAACGTGGGCCGTCCGGGCGGCGGGATCCTGGCGCTGCGCGGGCACGCGAGCATCCAGGGCTCCACGGACATCCCGACGCTGTTCAACAACCTGCCGGGCTACCTACCCATGCCGTTCGCCCGCGACGGCCTGGACCTGGACTCCTACGTCGAGCAGGACACCGCGCGCACCGGGTTCTGGGGGAACAGCCGCGCCTACCTCGTCAG
Source organism: Pseudokineococcus basanitobsidens (assembly GCF_037482545.1). Lineage (NCBI taxonomy): Bacteria > Bacillati > Actinomycetota > Actinomycetes > Kineosporiales > Kineosporiaceae > Pseudokineococcus > Pseudokineococcus basanitobsidens. Next base: position 102,442 of record NZ_JBBIAA010000005.1, read on the forward strand.
CATGCTCAAGAGCTGGTGGGGGGACGCGGCGACGGCGGAGAACGACTTCTGCTTCGACCACCTCCCCCGCTTGACCGGTGACCACGGCACCTACCAGACGGTGCTCGACCAGGTGGCGGGCAAGGTCCCCGGCTACTTCGTCGTCGGGGAGAACCCCGCCGTCGGCTCGGCCAACGCCCGGCTCCAGCGGCTGGGCCTGGCCAACAGCGAGTGGGTCGTGGTCCGCGACCTGCAGATGATCGAGACGGCGACGTTCTGGAAGGACGGCCCGGAGATCGAGACGGGCGAGCTGCGCACGGAGGACGTCGGCACCGAGGTCTTCTTCCTGCCCGCGGCGAACCACGTGGAGAAGGACGGCACCTTCACCAACACCCAGCGGCTGCTGCAGTGGCACCACAAGGCGGTCGAGCCACCCGGCGACGCCCGCAGCGAGCTGTGGTTCTACTTCCACCTCGGGCGCATCCTGCGCGAGAAGCTCGCCGGGTCCACCGACCCGCGGGACCGCCCGCTGCTCGACCTCACGTGGGACTACTCGACCGAGGGTCCGCAGGCCGAGCCGTCGGCCGAGGAGGTCCTCCGGGAGATCAGCGGCACCGGGCCCGACGACGCGGCGCTGCCCGGCTACACGGCGCTCAAGGACGACGGGTCCACCCGCTGCGGGTGCTGGATCTACTCCGGCGCCTACGCCGACGAGGTCAACCAGACGGCGCGCCGCCGTCCGGGCTGGGAGCAGGACCTCACGGCGGCCGAGTGGGGCTGGGCCTGGCCCGCCAACCGGCGCGTGCTGTACAACCGCGCCTCCGCCGACCCGCAGGGCCGGCCGTGGAGCGAGCGCAAGAAGCTCGTGTGGTGGGACGAGGACGCCGGCCGCTGGACCGGGGACGACGTCCCGGACTTCGAGGCCACCAAGCGCCCGGACTACGTGCCCGCCGAGGGGGCCACGGGCCCGGACGCGATCGCGGGCACCGACCCGTTCATCATGCAGACGGACGGGAAGGCCTGGCTGTTCGCGCCCTCCGGGGTCGCCGACGGGCCGATGCCCTCGCACTACGAGCCGACCGAGTCGCCCATCGGCAACCCGGTCTACCCCGAGGTCACCTACAGCCCGACGCGGCAGGACTTCGACCTGCCCGGCAACCGGCGCAACCCGGCCCGCACCGCCGTGTACCCGTTCGTGTTCACCACCTACCGGCTGACCGAGCACCACACGGCCGGCGGGATGAGCCGGACGCTGCCGTACCTCTCGGAGCTGCAGCCGGAGATGTTCTGCGAGGTCTCGCCCGAGCTCGCACGGCTGCGGGGGCTCGAGCACATGGGGTGGGCGACCATCACCTCCGGCCGCAGCGCCATCGAGGCGCGGGTCATGGTGACCGAGCGCCTGCGGCCGCTGCGGGTGGGCGGGCAGGTCGTCCACCAGGTCGGCCTCCCCTGGCACTGGGGCTCGAACGGGCTGACGACGGGGGACGCCGCCAACGAGCTCGTCGAGATCGCGCTCGACTCGAACACCCACATCCAGGACAAGGTGGGCACGTGCGACATCGAGCCGGGGCGCCGTCCCCGCGGTGCCGCGCTCGTCGAGCACGTGGCGGCCACGCGGCGGCGGGCGGGCCTGCCCGACGACCGCGACGTCCCGGCCGCGCAGGGCGGAGCGCAGCTCGCCGGGGCCGGCGGCGCCTCCGGCCCGCGCAGCGCAGCACCGGCGGAGCCGGTGCACCTCCTCACCTCCAGCGACGACGACCAGGGAGCGCCCGCGTGAGCGCCAGCACGGACAGCACCACCGGCCGGCGTCCCACCGGTCTGCCGTCGGCCTCCGACGAGCAGCTGCGCGCCCACCGGGCGGGCTTCTTCGACACGCCCTCGCCGGCCGCCGGCACCGGGTACCAGGACCCGCAGCCGCGGATGGGCTTCTTCACCGACACGAGCGTCTGCATCGGGTGCAAGGCGTGCGAGGTCGCGTGCAAGGAGTGGAACATGGTCCCCGCCACCGGCGAGATGGACCTCACGGGGACCTCCTACGACAACAGCTCGATGCTCGGCGGGTCGACGTGGCGGCACGTCGCCTTCGTCGAGCAGCCCGTCCCGCAACGGGCGCCCGTGGGCCTGGGCATGCCGGGCGTGGGCGCCTCGTCGGCGCCGACCTCCCGCTCGTCCTCCGGCGGCGGGTGCGGCTCGGGCGGCGGGGGCTGCGGCTCCGGCGGGGGCTCGCCGTCCGGGGCCGGCTCGCTGCCGTCGGCGGCCGACCTGGGCGACCTCGACGTCCTGTCCTCCCTGGAGCAGACGGCCACCGACGAGGGCGGGCTGCCCGCCGCGTCGGCCGGTGCCGGCGAGCAGGGCCCGTCGGGCTCCCCCGAGGGCGTCCGCTGGCTCATGTCCTCCGACGTCTGCAAGCACTGCACGAACGCCGCGTGCCTCGACGTCTGCCCGACGGGGTCGCTGTTCCGGACCGAGTTCGGGACCGTCGTCGTCCAGGACGACATCTGCAACGGCTGCGGCTACTGCATCCCCGCGTGCCCGTACGGCGTCATCGGCAAGCGGGAGTCCACGGGGCGGGCGCACAAGTGCACGCTCTGCTACGACCGTCTCGGCGAGGGCATGACGCCCGCGTGCGCCCAGGCCTGCCCGACGGAGTCCATCCAGTTCGGCCCGGTCGACGAGCTCCGCGAGCGGGCCGCGGATCGGCTGGCCGCCCTGCAGGCGAAGGGCGAGCCGAAGGCCCAGCTGTACGGCCACGACCCGGACGACGGGGTGGGCGGTGACGGCGCCATGTTCCTGCTGCTCGACGACCCAGAGGTCTACGGCCTGCCGCCGGACCCGGTCGTGACGACGCGGGACCTGCCGGACATGTGGAAGAAGGCGGCGCTCGCGGCGGGCACGATGTTCGGCGTCCTCGTCCTGTCCTTCGCGGGAGGCCGTCGGTGAGCCCGCAGGAGCCGTCGACCACCGCGACGCAGCGGGCCGGGGAGCCGACGGGGACGGCGGAGGCCGTCGCCCGCAGCGGGGTCCCGACCTCGGGGACGCCGTCGGAGCAGGGCACGCTCGCGGGCGGCCCCGCCGACCGGGGACGCCCGGGCGCGTCGCAGCGCCGTCGGCGCGGCCCCGAGGAGCTGATGGTCCCCGAGGCCGACTTCCGCTCCTACTACGGGCGCCAGGTCATCCACGAGCCGACGTGGAAGGTCCCGGACGTCCCCGGGTACCTCTACCTCGGCGGGCTGGCGGGGGCGAGCTCCGTGCTCGCCGCGATGGCCGACGCGACGGACCGGCCCGCGCTGCGGCGCACGGCGCGCCTGGCCGCGTCGGCCGGGTCGATCGGCTCGGTGGTCGCGCTCATCCACGACCTCGGGATGCCCTCGCGCTTCCTCAACATGCTGCGGGTCTTCAAGGTGACCTCGCCGCTGTCCGTCGGCAGCTGGATCCTCTCGCCCTTCAGCACGGCGGCCGGGGTCGCCGCGGCGGCCGAGATCGGCGGCCCGCTGCTGGCGGCGGGGCACCTCAAGCCTCTCGCGCCGCTGCTCCCGCTCGTCGGGCCGGTCGCCCGCGTCGCCGGCGTCGCCTCCGCCGCCCTCGGCCCGCCCCTCGCCACGTACACGGCCGTCCTCATCGCGGACACCGCCGTCCCGACGTGGCACGAGTCCTACCCCGAGCTGCCCTTCGTCTTCGCCGGCAGCGGGATGGCCGCCGCCGGTGGGCTCGGCATGATCGCCGTGCCCACCGACCAGGCGGGCCCGGCCCGCCGCGCCGCGCTGGTCGGTGCGGCGGTCGAGCTGGGGGTCTCCCACCGGATGGAGCACCGCACCGGCCTGGTCGGCGAGCCGTACCGGACCGGCCGGCAGGGGCGGTGGCTCCGGGCGGCGAAGGTCCTCACCGTGGTCGGGGCCGCCGGCTCGCTCCTCGCCGGTCGATCCCGCGCCGTGGGCGTCGTGGCCGGCGTCGCGCTCAACGTCGGGTCGGCGCTCACCCGCTTCGGCATCTTCGAGGCGGGCATGGTCTCGGCCCGGGACCCCAAGTACACGGTGGTCCCGCAGCGCGAGCGGCTGGACGCCCGCCGGCGCGCCGCCGAGGCGGCCGCGGCCCGCGCGGACGCGCCGGCCGCCTGACCTCGGCCGGCTCCCCCCTGCGTCGGCACCGCGACGACGTCCCGCCCGACGTCGGGCCCCACCCACGCACGTCGACGACGTCCCGTCCGACGTCCGGGTCCCCGCACTTCGACGACTTCTCGCCCTGGAAGGGCCCTCTACCCCGCACTTCGACGACTTCTCGCTCGAGAGCGGGCCTTCACTCCGCACGTCGACGACTTCTCTCGCCCAGGGTCCGGTGGCCGAGGAGGACCTACCGGACGGTGACGCGCGCCCCGGCCCCGCGGCGGGGGACGAGCTCGCCCACCACCGGCGCACCCGGGACCTCCCCGGCGACGAGGAGGCCGCCGGAGGTCTGCGCGTCCGCGAGCAGGAGCAGCTCGTCCTCGGCACCGTCGCCGAGGTCGCAAATCAGGTGGGGCCGGACCCAGTCGAGGTTGCGCCGCGTGCCGCCGGAGACGAAGCCGTCCCGCAGCGCCTCGCGGGCGCCGTCGAGGTAGGGCACGGCGGCGGCGTCGACGACGGCGTCCACGCCGCTGGCCCGCGCCATCTTGTACAGGTGGCCCAGCAGGCCGAAGCCCGTGACGTCGGTGGCGGCGCGGGCGCCGGCGGCGACGGCGGCCCGGGAGGCGTCCGCGTTGAGCGTCGTCATCGCCTCGACCGCCTGGTCGAAGACCTCCCCCGTCTGCTTGTGCCGGCTGTTGAGCACGCCGACGCCGAGCGGCTTGGTCAGCGACAGCGGGACACCCGCGACGCCGGAGTCGTTGCGCAGCAGCCGGTCCACGTCGACGAGACCCGTCACGGCCATGCCGTACTTGGGCTCCGGGTCGTCGACGCTGTGCCCGCCCGCGACGTGGCAGCCGGCGAGGCGGCCGACGTCCGCCCCACCGCGCAGGACCTCGGCGGCGACCTCCATGGGCAGCAGGTCACGCGGCCAGCACAGGAGGTTGACGGCCACGAGCGGCGTCCCGCCCATGGCGTAGACGTCGGACAGGGCGTTCGTCGCGGCGATGCGCCCCCAGTCGTAGGGGTCGTCGACGACGGGCGTGAAGAAGTCGGCCGTGACGACGACACCGGTGCCCGGGGTGGCCGCCGAGGTGACGACCGCGGCGTCGTCGCCGTCGTCGAGACCCACGACCAGCGTGCCCGGCCCCTCGACGGCGGCGCCACGGCCGGGCAGGCCGGCGAGCACCGCCTCGAGCTCACCCGGCGGGATCTTGCAGGCGCACCCGCCGCCGTGGGCGTACGAGGTGAGCCGGCCGACCTGCTGCCGCCCGGGCCGGTCGTCGGTGGTGGTCCCCTGGGTGGTCGTGGTCACGGCAGGAGTCTGCGGCGTGGCCCGCCCTCCCGCGACGGCGCCTCGCCGGGGCCCGCCCGCGGCGCGACCGACGGGCGTCGGGCATGCTGGCCCGGCGCGTGGAGGCGTCTGGGTTCCTGGTGGGCCCCGCGGTCTTCAACACCGACGAGACCGAGCACCTCGGTCTGGCGGGTTCGATTCCCGTCCGCCTCCGCCGCGCGCCCCTCGCCCTCTCCCCCGAGGCCTCCCGCGGCGCGGCGACGGGCCGCGGCCGCCCGCCGGTGCCCGCCGGCCCCGACCTACGCTGCCCCGGTGGCGACCCCGGGCAGCACCGCGCAGCGGCCCCCGCGCACCGACGCCGTCCTCGCGGCTCCCGAGCTCGCGGAGCCGCAGCGGCGGCTCGGGCGTGCCCTCGTCAAGGAGACCGTGGGGCGCGTGCAGCAGCGGGTGCGCAGCGGCGAGGTGGCTCCCGACGACGTCGTCCGCGAGGTCGTCGCGACGCTGCCCGCCTCGGCGGCGAGCCTGCGCCCGGTGCTCAACGCGACCGGCGTGCTGCTGCACACGAACCTGGGCCGCGCGCCCCTGTCCGCCGCGGCCGTCGAGGCGCTGTCCGCCGCCGCGGGGACGACGGACGTCGAGCTGGACCTGGCCACCGGTGCCCGCGGACGGCGCGGGCGCGACGCCCTGGCGGCCCTGGCCGCGGCGGTGCCCGACGCCGGCGGCGTCCTCGCCGTCAACAACGGGGCCGCGGCGCTGCTGCTGGCCGCCACCGCGCTCGCCGCCGGGCGCGAGGTCGTCGTCAGCCGCGGCGAGATGGTGGAGATCGGCGACGGCTTCCGGCTCCCGGACCTCGTCGCGTCGACCGGCGCCCGGCTGCGCGAGGTCGGCACGACGAACCGGACCGCCCCGCGCGACTACGCGGACGCCCTGGGGCCGGAGACCGGCATGGTGCTCAAGGTCCACCCGTCGAACTTCGTCGTCACCGGGTTCACGGCGGGGGTCGAGGTCGCCGGGCTCTCCCGCGTGGTCGACGAGGCGGCCGGCCGGCTCGGCCGGCGGGTCCCGGTCGTCGTCGACACCGGGTCGGGGCTGCTGGCCCCGCACCCCCTGCTCCCGGACGAGCCCGACGCGGCGTCCGCGCTGCGGTCGGGGGCCGACCTCGTCACCTCCAGCGGCGACAAGCTCCTCGGTGGTCCGCAGGCCGGGCTGCTGCTCGGACGCGCGGACCTCGTCGAGCAGCTGCGCCGGCACCCGATGGCCCGGGCGCTGCGGGTCGACAAGCTCACGCTCGCCGCGCTCGAGGCGACGCTGCGCGGTCCGGCGCCCCCGGTGCGCGCGGCCCTCGAGGCGCGGGTCGAGGACCTGCGCGCCCGCGCGCAGGCGATGGCGAGCGCCCTGGCGGCAGCGGGCGTCGACGCCGCCGCCGTCCCCAGCGGTGCCGCCGTCGGCGGGGGCGGCGCCCCGGGCCTGCTGCTGCCGAGCGCCGCCGTGAGCCTGCCCGCGGCCGCCGCCGCGGCCCTTCGCGCCGGGTCGCCGGCCGTGGTCGCCCGGGTGGAGGCGGGGCGGTGCCTGCTGGACCTGCGCTCGCTCGCCCCGGAGGACGACGAGGCGCTGCGGCGCGCCGTGCTCGGCGCCCTGGCGGCCGGTGCCGACGGGCGGGCCTGAGCGCGGTGCACGTCCTCGCCACCGCCGGGCACGTCGACCACGGCAAGTCCGCGCTCGTCCGCGCCCTCACCGGCCGTGAGCCGGACCGCTGGGCGGAGGAGCAGCGCCGGGGGCTGACGCTCGACCTCGGTTTCGCGTGGACCGACGTCGCCGACGGCGCGGGCGGCTCGGAGCGGGTCGCGCTCGTCGACGTCCCGGGCCACGAGCGCTTCGTCCCCACGATGCTCGCCGGCGTCGGGTCGGTGCCCGCCGTCCTGCTCGTCGTGGCCGCGGACGGCGGCTGGATGCCGCAGTCCGCCGAGCACCTCGACGCCCTCGACGCGCTCGGCGTGCGGTCCGGGCTCGTCGTCGTCACGCGCGCCGACCTCGTCGACGACGCCGCGGCGCGGGCCACGGCCGACGACGTGGCCGAGCACCTGGCGGGGACCACGCTCGCCGGGTCGCCGTCGGTCGTGGTGAGCGCCCGGACGGGGGCCGGGATGGACCGGCTGCGCGCCGGTGTCGTCCGGCTGGTCCGGTCGCTGCCACCCACCGATGCGGCTGCGCCGGTGCGCGTCTGGCTCGACCGCTCGTTCACGGTCCGGGGCGCGGGGACCGTCGTCACCGGCACCCTGCCGGCGGGGACGCTGCGCACCGGCGACGAGCTGGAGGCCGTGCCCCCCGACGGCGCGGGGCGGCGCACGCGCGTGCGCGGCCTGCAGTCGCTCGAGGAGCCGCAGCCCTCCGTCGTGGGTGCGGCGCGCGTGGCGCTCAACCTGCGGGGCCTGGCCGCCGACGACGTGCCGCGCGGCAGCGCCCTCCTCGCCCCCGGGACGGCGCGGACGGCTGTCGAGGTGGACGTGGTGCTCACCGGCGCCGTCCGGCGGCGCGCGCTGGAGGCCGGCGGCACGGCACCGGCCGGCGCCGAGCGCGACGCCCTCTCGGGCGAGGCGCTGCTGCACGTCGGCGCCGCCCAGGTCACCGTCCGGCCGCGGCACCTCGGCCGGACGGACGAGGACGGCCCCGAGGTGGTACGGCTCCGACTGCGGACCCCGCTCCCCCTGCGCGTCGGCGACGTCGCCCTGCTCCGCGACCCCGGCCGGCGTGCCGTCGTCGCGGGGGTACGCGTGCTCGACGTCGACCCGCCCGCCCTGCGCCGCCGCGGGGCGGCGCGGGCACGGGCTGCCGACCTGACGCGGGCGGCGATGCTCCTGACTGACGGGATCGTCTCCCCCGCACCTGTTCCCGCCGCCGCGCCCATCCCCGGCCGGGCCGAGGCGCTGGTCCGGGACGAGGTGCGTCGACGCGGCGTCGTCGCGGCCGCGGCACTCGTCGGGGCGGGCCACCCGGCGCAGGTCGTCCAGGACCTCCTGCGGCGCAGCGGAGCTCACGGGTGGCTCGTCGACGCCGACCACGCCGCCGACCTGCGGAGCCGGCTCGACGACCTGGTCGTCGAGCAGGCGCGGCTGGACCCTCTCTCGGAGGGCGTGCCCGTGGAGGCGGCCCGCCGGCGGCTCGGCGTGCCCGCCGTCGAGGTCGTGCGCGCCGTCGTCGGCGAGGCGGTCGAGGAGCGGGACGGGCGCTTCGTCCCCGTCGCGACGCGACCGGGACCGGCTGCGCCGCAGCGGTCCTCTCCGCAGCAGCGCCCGGCGAGCCCGACGGACCAGCTCCCCGCACCCGTGGCGGCCGCCGTGCGAGAGGTGCTGGCCGACCTGCGGCAGCAGCCCTTCCGCGCCCCCGAGGCGCACCGGCTGCGCGACCTCGGCCTCGGCCCGAGAGAGCTCGGTGCCGCCGTCCGTGCCGGGGCGCTGCTCCGCGTCGGCGACGTCGTCCTGGCCCCCGGCGCCCTCGACGACGCCGCCGCCGCGCTCCTCGACCTGCCGTCCCCCTTCACCACCAGCGAGGCGCGCCGGGCCTGGGGGACGACCCGGCGGGTGGCGCTCCCGCTGCTCGAGGCGCTGGACGCGTCGGGACGGACGGTCCGGCAGCCGGACGACCGACGCCGGCTGCGGTGAGCGGCGACCGACACGAGGGGCCGACCGCGCCGGTCACCCGCACCCCCGGCGCCGTGCCCGACCGGGCCCGGCGTCGTCCTGCCCGACCGCTGCGGGGTCGTCCGGTCGGGTCCCTGCCCCACCCGGGCGGCAGGATCAGCGGCCGTGACGACACCGGTGCGCACCGTGCCCGACGGCGAGCGCCGAGCACACCTCGGTGCCCGGCACGCCCTGGCCGAGGGCGTGAACGACGTCGAGGCGGCCGCGCGGGCGGTGGTGTGCCTGCACGCCGCCGAGCCCAGCAGCGTGCACCTGTCGGCCTGGGCCCGCGCCGGCGCCGGCCGCGGCGACGTCGACCGCTCCCTCTACGACCGGCGGAGCCTGGTCGAGCAGCGCGCGATGCGACGCACCGTCTTCGCCGTCCCGGTCGACCTGCTGCCCGCCGTCCGCACCAGCGCCGCCGCCCGGGTCGCCGCCCAGCAGGCCGGCCTGCTGGCCCGCGGCGTCGTCGCGGGCGGTCTGGCCGAGCACCCGCAGGACGAGCCCTGACGCAGCAGGCGGAGCGTCAGCCCCGCCGGACCTCGCGGTCCACGGCCACCGCGGCCATCGCCCGGGGCCACCCGGCGTAGAAGGCCAGGTGGGTGAGCACCTCGCCGATCTCCTCGTCGGTGACCCCGTTGGTGCGGGCGATGCCCAGGTGGGCGCGCAGCTGGTCGGTGGCGCCCGTCGTCACCAGCGCGGCGACGGTGACCAGGCTGCGGTCCCGCGGCGAGAGCGCCTCGCGCGTCCACACGTCCCCGAACAGGACGTCGTCGGTCAGGCGCGCCAGCGTCGGGGAGATGTCGCCGACCAGCTCCTGCGCCGCGCTCTGCTCCTGGTCGTCGCCCCGGTCGCTGCTGCTGCTGTCGGCCATGTCGGTCCTCCTGCTGTCGTCGTCCTGCCGGTGGCGGCCGCCGACTGCCTCGGCCGGTCGACCGTCGGGCACCGGGCCGGTGGTCCTGCCACCGGGTGCTCGGCCCCGCAGGCTCAGCACACGCCCCTGCCGGGCCGAGGGGAAGCCGGGGACGGGGCCCTGCGCTGGGGGGTACCGGCAGGGGCCCTCTCGCCCGTGGCTGCCGGCGCCGCGGGCGCCTAGCGTCGCGGTGTGGCCGACAACAGCGCCGAGGTGCGGCAGTTCCTCACGACCCGCCGGGCCCGTGTGAGCCCGGAGCAGGTGGGGCTGCCGCAGGTCGGCCACCGCCGGGTTCCCGGGCTGCGCCGCGGTGAGGTGGCGACCCTCGCCGGGGTCAGCATCGAGTACTACACGCGCCTGGAGCGCGGGAACCTCAAGAGCGCCTCCGACGAGGTCCTCGAGGCCCTGGCCGGGGCGCTGCAGCTCGACGAGGCCGAGCGCAGCCACCTCGCCGACCTGGCCCGGGCCGCCCGCACCCGCCCCTCCGTCCGCCGCACGCCGTCGGCGGGGGACGGCGAGGCGCTGCGCCCGGGCGTGCACCGGCTGCTGGAGGCGATGACGGGCTCACCGGCCTTCGTGCGCAACGGGCGCCTGGACGTGCTGGCGATGAACCGGCTCGGCAGGGCGCTGTACGCGCCGATGCTCCTCGACCCTCCCGGCCCGTCGAACATGGCCCGGTTCAACTTCCTCGACCCCCGCTCCCGCGACCTCTACCCCGACTGGGACGTCGCCGCCGACACCGCCGTGGCGCTGCTGCGCACCGAGGCCGGCCGGGCACCGTTCGACCGCGGGCTCGCCGACCTCGTCGGGGAGCTGTCCGTGCGCAGCGAGGCGTTCCGCACCCGCTGGTCGGCCCACGACGTCCGGCTGCACCGCACCGGTACCAAGTCCTTCCAGCACCCCCAGGTCGGACGCCTCGAGCTGGACTTCGAGGCGATGGAGCTCGCCTCGCCGTCCCGCCTGGTGCTGACCGCCTACACCGCCGCCGCGGGCACACCCTCCGGTGACGCCCTCGAGCTGCTCGCCGTCCTGGCCGCCACCACCGACGCCACCACCCCCGCCGCCGACCCTGCCGGGGCCCGCACCACGCGGGGCACCGCGGCCGACGCCACGCACCGGGCGTCGCACCCGGCCGACGAGCACCGCCCGCACCGCTGACCACCCACCAGACCCACCGACGACCGGAGACCACCATGGACACGCGCACCCTCGGCACGCCCGCCCGGGGCACCGGCCTGGAGGTCTCGGCGCTCGGCCTGGGCTGCATGGGCTTCAGCCAGAGCTACGGACCGGGCCCCGGCCACGACGAGGCCGTCACCTTCCTGCGCGCTGCCGTCGACCGCGGCGTGACGTTCTTCGACACCGCCGAGGTCTACGGCCCCTTCGTCAACGAGGAGCTCGTCGGCGAGGCGCTCGAGCCCCACCGCGACGACGTGGTCATCGCCACCAAGTTCGGGTTCTCCTTCGACGCCGACGGGAACCAGACCGGCCTGTCCAGCCGACCCGAGGACGTCCGCCGCGCCCTCGAGGGCTCTCTGCGCCGGCTGCGCACCGACCACGTGGACCTGCTCTACCAGCACCGGGTCGACCCCGACGTGCCGATCGAGGACGTCGCCGGGGTCGTCGGGGAGCTCGTCGCCGAGGGCAAGGTCGGCCACCTCGGGATGTCCGAGGCCGCCGCCGGCACGATCCGCCGGGCCCACGCCGTCCACCCCGTCACCGCCCTGCAGAGCGAGTACTCGCTGTGGACCCGCACCCTGGAGGACGAGGTCCTGCCCACCCTCGCCGAGCTCGGGATCGGCCTGGTCCCCTTCAGCCCGCTCGGCAAGGGCTTCCTCACCGGCACCGTCGACGCCACCACGACCTTCGCCGCCGACGACGTCCGCACGAGCATCCCCCGCTTCACCGAGGAGAACCGCCAGGCCAACCAGCAGCTCGTCGACCTCCTCGGCCGCCTCGCCGCCGACCGCGGCGCCACCCCCGCCCAGCTCGCCCTGGCCTGGCTCCTCGCACGCGAGCCGTGGGTCGTGCCCATCCCGGGCACCCGCCGCCTGGCCCGGCTGGAGGAGAACCTCGGCGCCGCCGACGTCCACCTCACCGCGGACGACCTGACCGAGATCACCGACGCCGCCGACCAGGTCCAGGTCGCCGGCGCCCGCTACAGCGAGGCCCAGGAACGGCTCACCGGCCGGTGAGCCGCCGCAGGCACCCGCAGCACCCGTCGGCCCCGTCCCTCGTGCGCCTCCACGCGGTCCCGCGTCCTCGACGTGCGCCGTCCGGGCGGACGACCGGGTCCGCTCGACCACGGTGACGACCGCGACGTGACGACCGGCGCACGACGACCGCGACGCGGGCGCCCCCCCCTGTCCACCGACCGGACCCGTGCTCCGAGCACCGGAGCGCCTCGGCGATGATCCGCGCATGGCCCGCGCGCTCCTGCTGGAGAACCTGCACCCCCAGGCCTCGACGATCCTGGCCGGCTCCGGCGTCACCCCGGTGGAGCACGGCGGCGCCATGGACGAGGAGGAGCTCGTCGCGGCCCTCGAGGGCGTGACGGTCCTCGGCATCCGGTCCAAGACGCAGGTCACCGAGCGGGTCCTCGACGGCGCCCCGGGGCTGCAGGCCGTCGGTGCCTTCTGCATCGGGACCAACCAGATCGACCTCGACGCGGCGGCCGCGCGCGGCGTCGCCGTCTTCAACGCCCCCTTCTCGAACACCCGCAGCGTCGTCGAGCTGGCGATCGCGGAGATCATCGCCCTCACCCGCCGGCTCACCGTGAAGGACGGGACGCTGCACGCCGGGGTGTGGGACAAGTCGGCCGAGGGCAGCCACGAGGTCCGCGGGCGCACGCTCGGGATCGTCGGCTACGGCAACATCGGCAGCCAGCTGTCCGTCGTCGCCGAGGCGCTCGGCATGTCGGTCCTCTACTACGACACGGCCGAGAAGCTGGCGCTCGGCAACGCCCGGCGCGCGCCCGACCTCGAGAGCCTCCTGCGCCACAGCGACGTCGTGACACTGCACGTCGACGGTCGCTCGGGCAACGCCGGCTTCTTCGGGCCCGAGCAGCTCGCGCAGATGCGCGAGGGAGCCGTCTTCCTCAACCTCTCCCGCGGCTTCGTGCTCGACCACGACGCCCTCGCCGCGTCGATCACGAGCGGTCACCTCTCGGGCGCGGCCGTGGACGTCTTCCCCGAGGAGCCCAAGAAGCGCGGCGACGCGTTCACGTCCCCGCTGCGGGGCCTGCCCAACGTGATCCTCACCCCGCACATCGGCGGGTCGACGGAGGAGGCGCAGGAGGACATCGGTCGCTTCGTCGCCACCAAGCTGCGCGACTACCTGCGCACGGGCAGCACGAGCCTGTCGGTCAACCTGCCCGCCGTGGCCCTCGACCGCGTCCCCGGGACGGCGCGCCTGGCCCACCTGCACCGCAACGTGCCCGGCGTCCTCGCGACCGTCAACCGGGTGCTCGCCGAGCACGGCGTCAACGTCGACGGCCAGCTGCTCACCACCCGGGGCGCCTTCGGGTACGCCGTCACCGACGTCGCCGACGGGGCGACGCAGGAGGTCGTCGACGCCCTGCGCGCGATGCCGGAGACGGTTCGTCTGCTCGTCGTGTGACGAGCGGCGCACCGGTCCTCCCGCAGGGCCCCCCGCGTACCGGGCCGCCGCAGTACCGTGGCCGGACCGCGACGGGGCGGGGGCCGGGAGGTGCCGGGTGAGCACGGCGCAGGACGCGCGCGAGCGGCGCGAGGAGCTGGTGCGGGCGCGCGGTCGGCTGGTGCACGAGCCCCCCGGGACGGGTCGCGGGGCCGTCCCCGTGCGCGACGTGATCCGGGCGAGCTGGACCCGCAGCCTGCGCTCGGTCGACGACGACCTCGCCGCGGCGCCCCTCGCCGACGAGTCCGCCACGGCGGCGACGTGGGACGCCTCGCCCCTGCGGCGGGCCGTCGACGTCCTCGGGGACGAGCTGCGCCGCGTCGCCGACGACGGGGACCTCGTCGTCGCCGTCACCGATCCCGCCGCCCGGATCCTGTGGACCTGCGGCGGACGGGTGATGCGCGACCGCGCCGCCCGGGTCAACTTCGTCGCCGGCGGCCGGTGGGACGAGTCCAGCGTGGGCACCAACGCCCTCGACCTGGCCCTGCGCGTCCGCGCCCCGGCGACCGTGTGGGCCGCGGAGCACTACGCGCCCGCCGTCCAGGGATGGGTGTGCTGGGCCGCTCCCGTCCTCGACCCGACCGGCCTGCCCCTCGGCGTGCTCGACCTCTCGACGACGTGGGAGCGCTCGCACCCGCTGGGGATGACGACGGCGCGGGCGCTGGCCGCCCTCCTCACGCGCGAGGTGGCCGCGAGCGCGGCCGCGCGCCCCGTCGCCTCGGGCCCACGTGCCCTCCACCTGGACCTGCTCGGCACCTGCCGGTGCGTCCTCGACGGCGAGCACCTGCGCCTGACGCGGCGGCAGCTCGAGGTCCTCGCGCTGCTGGCGCTCTCCCCCGGCGGTCTGTCCGCCGACGCGCTCCACGACGCGCTCTACGGCGACGCCCCCGTCAGCCGCTCGACGCTCAAGGCCGAGGTGAGCCACCTGCGCACGCTCCTGCGCGGCGGGGTCGGCTCGCGCCCCTACCGGCTCCTGCTCCCCGTGAGCACGGACGTCGAGCTCGTCCGGCGGCGCCTCGCGGCCCACGACGCGGCCGGTGCGGTGGAGGCCTGGGGAGGCGCCGTCCTCGGCGGCGTGGGGGGCACCGACTCCCCGACCCTGCGACGGCTGGAGGCCGAGCTCGCCGCGGGGGTGCGCGCGGCCGTCCTCTCGGCGGGTGAGCGCACCACCGCCCTGCGCTACGGGCAGCTGCGCGACGCCGACCCCCTCGTCGTCGGCGACCTGCTCGGCCGACGCGACGGGTCCGACCACGGCGCGCCGACCAACCTCCGGCCAACCCCGCGTCCCTAGCGTCCGGTCCGGCCGCCCGGCACCGACGCCGGGCGCGCACGACGCTGGAGGGAACGCCATGGCCTACACCCGTCCGGGAGCCGAGGGCTCGATCGTCTCCGTGCCCGAGGTCTACGAGAACTTCATCGGCGGCAAGTGGACGCCGCCCGTGCACGGGGAGTACTTCGACGACATCTCCCCGGTCGACGGGAAGCCGTTCGTGCAGGTGGCCCGCGGCACGTCCGCCGACGTCGACCTGGCCGTCTCGGCGGCGCACGGCGCGGCCCAGGTGTGGGGCCGTACCTCGGTCACGGAGCGCTCGAACCTCCTGCTCCGCATCGCCGACCGCCTCGAGCAGCACCTCGAGGAGCTCGCCGTGCTGGAGACGTGGGAGAACGGGAAGCCCGTGCGGGAGACCCTGGCCGCCGACCTGCCGCTGGCCGTCGACCACTTCCGCTACTTCGCCGGGGCGATCCGCGCCCAGGAGGGCTCGATCGGCGAGATCGACGCGGACACCGTCGCCTACCACTTCCACGAGCCGCTGGGTGTCGTCGGGCAGATCATCCCGTGGAACTTCCCGATCCTCATGGCCGCGTGGAAGCTGGCGCCGGCGCTGGCCGCCGGCAACTGCGTCGTCCTCAAGCCGGCCGAGCAGACGCCCGCGTCCATCCTCAAGGTCGTCGAGCTGGTCGCGGACCTGCTGCCCGACGGCGTGCTCAACGTCGTCAACGGGTTCGGCGTCGAGGCCGGCAAGCCGCTCGCGTCGCACTCCGGCATCGCGAAGATCGCCTTCACGGGCGAGACGACGACGGGCCGGCTGATCATGCAGTACGCCAGCCAGAACATCATCCCCGTGACGCTCGAGCTCGGCGGGAAGAGCCCGAACGTCTTCCGCGCGGACGTCATGGCGGCCGACGACGCCTTCCTCGACAAGGCGCTCGAGGGGTTCGCCATGTTCGCCCTCAACCAGGGCGAGGTCTGCACCTGCCCCTCGCGGGCGCTCGTCCACGAGTCGATCTACGACGAGTTCATGGAGCGCGCGACCGCCCGGGTCGAGGCGATCACGGTCGGGGACCCGTTGGACCCCTCGACGGCGCTCGGCGCCCAGGCCAGCAACGACCAGCTGGAGAAGATCCTCAGCTACCTCCAGATCGGCCGGGAGGAGGGCGCCACGGTGCGCACCGGCGGATCGCGCCGCACCGTCGAGGGCTACGAGGACGGCTACTACGTCGAGCCGACGATCTTCGAGGGCAGCAACTCGATGCGGGTCTTCCAGGAGGAGATCTTCGGACCCGTGCTCTCGGTGACCCGGTTCTCCGACGACGCCGACGCCCTGCGCCTGGCCAACGACACCCTCTACGGGCTGGGGGCCGGGGTGTGGAGCCGGGACACCACCGCCGCCTACCGGTTGGGCCGCGGCATCGAGGCCGGTCGGGTGTGGGTGAACAACTACCACGCGTACCCGGCCGGGGCCGCCTTCGGCGGCTACAAGGCCTCGGGCATCGGCCGGGAGAACCACAAGATGATGCTCGACCACTACCAGCAGACGAAGAACCTGCTCGTCTCCTACTCCCCCGACGCGCTGGGCTTCTTCTGATGCCCGACGCCCCGGCGGACGGCGCCCCCGCGGGCGCGCCCCCGGCGGCCGACCCGGCCGCCGGGGGGGCGCAGGTGGTGGACGTGCAGCAGCTGGCCGGCGCCCCGGCGGCCCGGGTCGGCATCACCGAGGCCGCGGCGGCGCTCCTGGAGCGCCTGCGCGACCGGCACGGCCCGCTGATGTTCCACCAGTCCGGCGGCTGCTGCGACGGCTCCTCGCCGATGTGCTACCCGATGGGGGACTTCCTCACCGGCAGCGGCGACGTCCTGCTGGGCGAGGTCGACGGCGCCCCGTTCTGGATGTCGGCGTCGCAGTACGCCTACTGGCGGCACACCCACCTCACGGTCGACGTGGTGCCGGGCCGCGGGTCCGGCTTCAGCGTCGAGGCCCCGGAAGGGGTGCGCTTCCTCGTCCGGTCGCGGCTGCTGACCGACGAGGAGGAGTCGCTCCCGGAGGTGGTCGCCGGCGGCTGAGGCGCTGGGCCCGGCGGCCGGGTCGGGTCAGGGGCGTCGCAGCGGCAGCGCGTGGAGCTCGACGTCGTCCAGCCGGCCGTCGGCGGCGGTCACGGTGAGGTAGGTGCACCGCGGCTGCCGCCGGCGGTCGGTCGGCGAGCCGGGGTTCAGCAGCCGCAGCCCCCGGGGTGTCGTCGTGTCCCAGGGGATGTGGCTGTGCCCGAACACCAGCACGTCCGCGGCCGGGTGGGCCGCCTCGCACCGGCGCTCGCGGCCCGACCTGCCACCGGTCTCGTGGACGACCTCGACGCGCAGCCCGGCGAGCCGGGCGCGCCCGACCTCGGGCAGGCGGGCACGCAGGGCGTCGCCGTCGTTGTTGCCCCAGCAGGCGAGCAGCGGGACGTCGTCGCCCGTGGCCCCGAGCAGGTCGTCGAGCGCCCGCTCCTCGACCCAGTCCCCCGCGTGCACGACGAGGTCGGCGGCGGCGAGCGCCTCGAGCACCGCGCCCGGCAGTGCGCGTGCCCGCCGCGGCACGTGCGTGTCCGCCAGGAGAACGAGCCGCAGGGGACCGTCGACGACCTCGTCCTGCTCGGCGAGCCGGCCCACCGCTCAGGCCCCCCGGAGGCGATGGGCCCGGTCGACCTGGCGTCGGCGCCCGCACGTCGTCGACGTGACTCGCGACCCGGGTGACCCGGGCGACGGGGGTGACCCTGGCTCCGGGCCTCGCCCGCCTCGCGTCCCCTCGATCACCCCGACGACGCTACGCCGCGCCCCCGGCCGGCACACCCTCACGTCAGGTCAGGAGGAGGTACCCGGACAGCGGCGACCGGTGGCACCGCGAGGTGCCACCGGTCGCGGCGGCCGTCAGGACCGACCGTGCGGTCGCCCGCGACGGCCGGACCTCCTCAGAGCGCCGTCGGGACGATCAGGCCCGAGGTCTGGGTGCGGGCGCGGGAGAAGCGCTCGGTCACGTCCGCCCAGTTGGCGACGTCCCACCACGCCTTCACGTAGTCCGCCTTGACGTTGCGGTACTGCAGGTAGAAGGCGTGCTCCCACATGTCGAGCATGAGCAGCGGGACGAGGCCGACGGGGAGGTTGCCCTGGTGGTCGTACAGCTGGACGTTGAGGAGCTTCTGCCCGACGGAGTCCCAGGCCAGGATCGACCAGCCGGAGCCCTGGATGCCCAGCGCGTTGGCGGTGAAGTGGGCGCGGAAGGCGTCGAAGGACCCGAAGTGCTCGTCGACGGCGCTGCCGAGCTCGCCGTCCGGCTTGTCGCCGCCGTCCGGGCTCATGTTCGGCCAGAACACGGAGTGGTTGACGTGGCCGGCCAGGTTGAACGCCAGGTTCTTCTCGTAGAGGTTCACCGGCCCGAGGGAGTCGGTGGAGCGCGCCTCCGACAGCTGCTCCAGCGCGGTGTTCGCGCCGGTGACGTACGTCTGGTGGTGCTTGGAGTGGTGCAGCTCCATGATCTCGCCGCTGATCGCGGGCTCGAGCGCGGAGTAGTCGTACGGAAGATCGGGGAGCGAGTAGTCGGCCATGGGTCCTCCTCGTGGGGCGGGTGCGCCTGCTGCCGCCCGCGGTCCCGGCGACGTCCCGTCCGGGGCCGCCCGGCCGACCCCGCGGGCTCGGTCGACGCCGGCGTGCGCCGACGCCCGCCACCCTGCTGCCTCGCCCCGGCCGCTGCAAGATGGCGGTGACCTCCCCGGGCCCGCGGCGACGCGGGCGGGGGCACCCGAGCAGAGCGGAGCCGAGCATGGCGGAGAAGGACCACGGCGACGTCCCCGACGTCGACCTGCCGAGCACGCTGGAGCGCTCGGACGAGAAGGCGCAGCGCACCTACGCGAAGGCGAAGGGGTCCGCCGAGGACTCCTACGGCGACGGCGAGCGTGCCAACCGCGTCGCCTGGTCGGCGCTCAAGCACACGCACGAGAAGGTCGGCGACCACTGGGAGCCGAAGGACGAGAAGGGCCCGTCGGACCCGCAGGCCGAGGGCGGGCTGGCGACCGACCGCGACACGGCAGGCGGGGTCGACGCGAACGCGAGCAAGGAGCACCTGCTGGACCTGGCACGCCGTCTCGACGTCCACGGGCGCTCGTCCATGAGCAAGGACGAGCTGGTCGAGGCGCTGCAGAAGGCCAACGACGCCAGCACGCGGCGCAGCCGGGGCTGAGCGGGGTGCCGACGCGACGCCGGCCGGAGGATGCCGCGCGCCCTCGCCGTGCCGCGGTCGCACCCTCGCCCTAGGGTCGAACACATGAGCGAAGACACCAGCGAGCACCCCCCCGCCCAGGACCCGGAGACCGGCGAGGCCGCGACCGACGACCGCGGGGCGCACGGCGACGGCCGCCCCGCGGACCAGGAGCCCGGCACGGCGACGAGCGACGCCGAGAAGGACCCGGAGTCCTGGGTCACCGGCGGCGAGCCGGCGACCGGCCCGCAGCGCAGCTACCTGTCCACCCTGGCGCAGGAGGCCGGTGAGCAGCTGCCCGACGACCTCTCGAAGGCGAAGGCGTCCGAGGAGATCGACCGCCTGCAGGGGAAGACGGGTCGCGGTCAGGGCAGCTGAACCCTCCCGCACCGACCGGCAGCACCCCACCGACGACCACCGTCCCGAGGGACGGCCCCAGGAGGACCCATGGCCCCCGGACCCACCACCCCCGACGAGCCCCGCGACGAGGGCGTGGCCAAGGTCGCCGCGCTCGTCAAGGACGCGAAGACCTGCATGCTCACGACCTCCGGCGAGGACGGTCGCCTCGTCAGCCGTCCCATGGCCGTGCAGGAGGTCGAGTTCGACGGCGACCTGTGGTTCGCCGCCGACGGCGACAGCTCCAAGGTGACCCAGGTCCGTCACGGCGCCCACGTGAACGTGGCCTTCGCCGACGGGGACGCGTGGTTGTCGATCGCCGGCGACGCCGAGGTCGTCAAGGACGACGCCAAGGCCGAGGAGCTGTGGAACCCCGGCCTCGGGGCGTGGTTCCCCGACGGCCCCCGCACCCCCGGGCTCGTCCTGCTCAAGGTGCACGCGGACTCCGCGGAGTACTGGGACACCCCGGGCAGCAAGGTCACCACCGCCCTGTCGTTCGTGAAGGCGAAGGCGACCGGGCAGCGGTTCAGCGGCGGCGAGAACGAGACCGTCCGGCTGTGACGGGCGCCGCCGGGGGCGCGCCCGCCGGGCGGCCCTCGGCGGCCCCGCCTAGCGTCGGGCAGATGAGCACGACCAGCGCACCGGAAGTCGTCCAGCCGTCCTCGGACGGGTCGCCCTCCTGGGACGAGGGCACCGTCGTGGTCGTGGGCGGCGGGATCTCCGGTCTCGCGAGCGCCGCTGCCCTGCGGGCGTCCGGGGCCGAGGTCGTCGTCGTCGACCGCGGACGCCGACCCGGTGGCCGGCTGGGCCTCCGGCGCCTCGAAGCCGGTGGTGGGGACGAGCGCGTCGTCGACGTCGGGGCGTCCTACTTCGTCCCCCGGGCGACCTCCTTCGCCGCCGTGGCGGAGTCCTGGCGGGAGCACGGGCTGGCCGGTCCCTGGACCGACACCTTCCTCGCGCTCTCCCGCGACGAGCAGGGCCGGACCACCTCGACGCCCAAGCCCGGGCCCACGCGGTGGTCCGCACCCGCGGGCCTGCGGTCGCTCGCCGAGGACATGGCCGCACGGCTCGCCGACGAGGGCGTCGCCGTGCGGCGCCGCGACGTCCGCCAGGTCGACCGCGGCGACGACGGGAGGTTGACCGTCGACGGGACGCCGTGCCGGGGCGTGGTGCTCGCCCTCCCCGAGCCCCAGGCGGTGCGGCTCCTCGGGCGCGGGCTGGGTCGTGAGACCGGGCAGCTGCGCGGGCGGGCGTGGACCCCGGTCATCACCGTGTGGGCGCGCTGGACGCAGCGGTGGTGGCCCGAGATGGACGGCGCCTTCGTCGCGGGATCCCCGGCCGTCGAGTTCGTCGCCGACGACGGACGGCGACGGGGGGACGGCGCGGCCGTCCTCGTCGCGCACTCCACGCCCGGCCTCGCCCGCGACCACCTCGGCGACCCGCCCGCGACCGTGGCGCCGGTGCTCTCCGAGCTGGGGGACCTCCTCGGCGGCGGACGCTCCCCCGCACCCGTCGAGTCCGGCGCCCACCGCTGGACCTTCGCCCGGCCCGACGGCGGACGACCCGAGACGTCCTGGACGTCTGGCGGGCTCGGGGTGTGCGGGGACGGCTGGGGCCCCAGGCCCGGCCTCGAGCAGGCGTGGCTGTCGGGGACGGAGCTCGGGACCCGCCTGGCCGGCGAGCTGGCCGCCGCCTGAGCACGCGCCCCAGACCTCCGGCACGTCGCCGGACCCGAGCCCTGACCCTGCTCACCCGCCTGCGGCAGCCCCGCAGGAGCACCCACCACCGTCAGGAGCAGACCCATGGCCGACGACCTCAAGAAGGGTGACGACGTCACCTGGTCCTCGCACGGCAACGCCGTGCACGGGACCGTCGAGAAGAAGATCACGGACGACACGGAGGAGGCGGGCCGCACGGTCCGCGCCAGCAAGGACGACCCCCAGTACCTCGTCGAGAGCGACAAGACCGGCAAGGAGGCCGTCCACAAGGGCGAGTCGCTCGACGAGGACTGAGCCCGGCCGACGTCCGTCCCCCGGACGGCAGCGGGAGGCGCCACGCACGGCCCTGCCCTGCCGTCCGGCGGCCCGGGCACCACGGCGCCCGGCGGGCGACCTGCCCTCGGCGTGCCGCGGGGGCCGTGACGGCCCGGACGGGCACGTCGGGCACGATCAGCCCGTGGTGCAGACGGCGGAGCTCCTCCTCGACGCCGCGACCGAGGGGGCCGTGGTCGCGCAGTGGCATCGGCTCGTCGACGCGGACCTCCCCAGCCAGGCGCGGCACGCGGGCGCCACCAACCGGCCGCACGTGACCCTCGCCGTCGCCGACGCGATGCCGGGAGGGCTGGACGTCCCGCTCGCCGCGGCGGCATCGGACCTCCCGCTGCCCGTCCTGGTGGGACCGCTGGTCGTCCTCGGCGGACGGCGCCACGTCCTCGCGCGGCTGCTCGTGGCGACACCGGCGCTGCTGGCGCTGCACACGGCGGTCGCGGAGGTCACGTCCCGCTGCCCCGGTCCCGGGGAGCTCCTCGCGCCGGGCGCCTGGACACCGCACGTCACGCTCGCGCGAGGGCTCACCGGGCCGCAGGTGGCCGACGCCCTGGCGACGCTCGGTGCCCCCGTCCCCCTCGAGGCGCAGGTCACCGGCGTCCGGCGCTTCGACGGTGACACGCGGACGACGCGCCTCGTCGCGGGCGTCGACGAGCGCGTCGGCTGAGCGGCCTCAGCCGACGAGGTCGACCACCCGCGAGAGCACGGGTGTCAGCGGCGCGTCGAGGCGGAGGGTGGCGGTCGCGTCGGCACGCGTCTCCCCCGCCGTGAGCACGGCGACCGGGATGCCGTTGCGGCGGGCGCGCAGCACGAAGCGGTAGCCGGACATCACGGTCAGGGACGACCCGAGGACCACCAGGCTGCGGGCGGCGTCCACGCGCGCGAAGCTCTCGTCGACGCGCGGGCGCGGCACCGTCTCGCCGAAGAAGACGACGTCGGGCTTGAGCGGGCCGGAGCCGCACCGCTCGCAGACCACGACCACGAAGCGCCCGACGGCCGCCTCCGGCAGGTCCACGTCCCCGTCGGGGTTGACCTCGCCCGCCGGCGGCTCCGCCGCGAACCCAGGGTTGGCCGCTCGGAGGCGGGCGTCGAGGCGCTCGCGGGGCGAGACGTCGCGGCACGAGAGGCACACGACGCGGTCCAGGCTGCCGTGCAGCTCGACGACGTCGCGGGCCCCGCCCGCCTGGTGCAGCCCGTCGACGTTCTGCGTGATCGTGCCCCGCACCAGCCCCGCCGCCTCCAGGGCCGCGACGGCGCGGTGGCCGGCGTTCGGCCGCGACCGGGCGATGACCCGCCAGCCGACGTGGCTGCGCGCCCAGTACCGGCGGCGGGCCGACGGCCCGTCCTCGCCCTGGCCGGTGAACGCCTGGTAGGTCATCGGCGTGTGCCGGCGCAGCGACCCCTGCGGACCGCGGTAGTCCGGGATGCCGGAGTCGGTGGACAGGCCCGCCCCGGACAGGACGACCGCTCCCCCACCGCCCACCAGGTCGGCGAGCCGGGCGGCGGCCTCCTCCACGTCGGTGACCGCCGGAACCCGTGGCCGCCGCGGGTCCGTCGTGCGCCCCAGGGACGGACGGGACAGCAGCCGTCCGGGCGTCATCGGCGTCGGCACGCGCAGACGGTACGCCGCGGGGGACGTGCGCCCGCGGGCGCGGGTCGGCCACCGACCCTCCGTCGTCCTCCTGGAGCACGGGACGACCGGGGGCGACGGGACCGTCCTCCACGTCCGCTCCGGGTCCCCGCCCACGGCGAGGAGACGCCTAGGCTGCGCGCGTGAGCGAGGCGAAGAGCGTGCCGACGGACCCCGGCGCCGGCCCGGGCTCGACGGAGCTCCGCCTCGAGCCGCACCCGCGCGGGGCGTCCGCGGCACGGGCGCTGGTCGCCCGGCTGCTCACGCCGGTGGCACCCGGACCGGTCGTCGAGACGGCGGTCCTGCTGACCAGCGAGCTCACGACGAACGCCGTCCTGCACGCCCGTGGCGACGTCGTCGTCCGGGTGACCGTGGAACGCTCCCTCGTGGTCGTCGAGGTCACCGACCACTCGAGCGCCGCCCCCGCCGTGCGCGTGCCCCGGCTGGACGCCGCCGGCGGTCGCGGGCTCGTGCTGGTCGAGGCGCTCAGCAGCCGCTGGGGGACGCGGACCGTCCGCGGCGGCAAGGCCGTGTGGTTCGAGCTGCCGCTGCCGCACTGACCGTCGCCGGCACGACGAGGACCCCCGCGCCGTGGCGCGGGGGTCCTCGTCGTGCCGACCCGTCTCAGGTCGTCGAGTACGTGAGGCAGTTCGCCTGGACGTCGTGCCCCGGACCCACCCGCACGGAGCCGGCCGTGCAGGTGAGGTCCTTGTTGGAGGTGCAGTCGGTGCGCTCGCACGCCCCGACCTGACCCACGACCCGGTCGAGACCGCCCTTCGTGCTGATGTCGAAGAAGGTGCCGCAGCCGGCGGTCCCGTGCTCGCTGCGCACCGTGATGGCGGGGGCGTGGCACCCGTCGTGGTTGAAGGCGCAGCCGTCGACGGCGCACTCGCTG
Source organism: Pseudokineococcus basanitobsidens (assembly GCF_037482545.1). NCBI lineage: Bacteria > Bacillati > Actinomycetota > Actinomycetes > Kineosporiales > Kineosporiaceae > Pseudokineococcus > Pseudokineococcus basanitobsidens. The sequence goes on from NZ_JBBIAA010000005.1 coordinate 126,532, forward strand.
ACCTGGGGCATCTCGAGCAGGGACATGGCGTCTCCTCCGGTGGGGCGGCCGCCCGTCGCGGCCCTCGGCGTGCGGCGACAGTAGACCGGGACCACACGGCGCGCACCGAAGGGAAGCCTTTCCAAGAATGCCGCGCGCTGCACCGAGGAAAGGCCATCCTCACCTTTCTCCCGGGCCGGAGGAATGGTTCACCGCTCGCGCGCGCGTGCCGCCGGCGCCCGCTCGGCGCCGCCGCGCGGTGGTCCGACCGGCAGCGCCACCGACGGCCCCGGCTGTCGGTGCCGGGGCCCACACTGCCTCTCGGACGACCGTCGTCGCGGCCGCCGCCGGGGCGGCGCGGGTCGGACGCGCAGGGGAGGGCCCGTGGACATCCAGGCGGCACGTGAGGTCAAGCGGGAGCTGGTGCGGACGGCCGGCACGCAGGCGACGGAGGCGCTCGAGGCGCCGTCCGGCGCCCTCGTCGTCGGCGTCCGCGTCTACGGCGGCGGCCGGTTCGGCCTCGCCGTGCGCCACGACGGCACCGCCGGGGCCGCGGTGGGCGCGCGGGCGGTCGAGCTCGCCGGCGAGGACGCCGACGTGGTCGACATCGGGGTGGTGCGGGCGCTCGTCGGCGAGGGACCCACCGCGCCGCGGCTCGTCGGCGGTGCCGAGCGGGTGATCCCCCTGCGGCCGGCACCGCAGGCCGACGGTCGATGGGCGGCCGAGACGCTCCGGCGCCGCGAGCGCCCGCTGCGCCCCGGCCTGTCGATCGCCCAGGAGGCGGTGACGGCCGGCACGCTCGGCGCCTTCGTCCGACGTGAGGGGGACCCCCGCACGTACGTGCTGTCCGACAACCACGTCCTCGCCGACTCCGACCGCGCGGCCATCGGCTCGGGGGTCCTGCAGCCCGGGCCGGCCGACGGCGGGACGGCGCAGGACGCCGTCGGCCGGCTCACCGCGGCGGCGCCGCTGCAGGTCGCGACGCCGAACGCCGTGGACGCCGCGGTCGCCGTCCTCGCGGACGACGTCGAGGTCGACGCCACCTACCCGGTCGGGGCGATCACGGCGACGGCGCTCGCCGACGACCAGCTGGTCGTGGAGAAGGTCGGGCGGACGACGGGGCTCACCCGCGGCGTCGTCACCGCCGTGGAGCTCGACGGCGTCGCCGTCGGCTACCCCGCCGGCGTCCTCACGTTCGACGACCAGGTCGAGGTGTCGGGTACCGACGGCGCCTTCAGCGCCGGCGGCGACAGCGGGTCCCTCGTGTACGACCCGGCCACCGGCGCAGCGGTGGGCCTGCTCTTCGCGGGCTCCGAGCGCGGAGGACCGGAGGGCAGCGGCCTCACCTTCTGCAACCCCGTCGACGCCGTGCTCTCGGCGCTCGGCGTGCGGCTGCTGACCTGAACGGCGCGGCGCGGCGGCACGGGCCGGCCCACCGTCGTCGTCCGCGCTGAGGGCCAGGCCCCGGCGGAGCACACTTCCGTCATGACGGCAGCACCGGAGGACGCGGGCCGGGCGTCCCGCGAGGCCGCCTCGGCGGCGAAGTCCCGGCTGGCCGGGGTGCTCGCCGGCGACGGCCGGGTCAACGGCGTCGGCGTCGTGCGCTGGCGCAGCGCGTACGCGGTGCGCGTGAGCGTCGTCACCGAGGAAGACCGTCCCGACCTGCCCGCGGAGGTCGACGGCGTCCCCGTCCGGGTGGAGGCCGTGGGCGAGATCACGGCGGGACCGGTCCGGGACGGGCCGTCGTGACCGCCACCGGCTCGGGCGCAGGGGGCGTCCTCGCCGACGAGGAGGGCGCGGACGGTCGAGCCGGTCTCCCGCGCGGTCGGCGGGCCGCGGCACCCGCGCCTCCCGAGCGACGCCGGACCGCTGGTCCGCCGCGCCGGCCTCGACCGGCGTCCTGGCGGTGGGCTCAGTCGTCGACGGGCCGACGCAGGAGCACCACGAGCGCCACGGCGGCCAGCACGCCGACGCCGACCCCGAGGACCTCCGCCGCCCCGGGGAGCCCGGTCGCCAGCGACAGCCCCCCGACGGCGACGACGGGCAGCGAGATGGCGACGTACAGGACGACGAAGAGCGTCGAGACGACCTCCCCCGTCCGGCCCTGCGGGCTGCCGGCGCGGACCGAGGCCACGCCCGCCCGGAACGCCGTGCCGTGGCCTGCCCCCAGCACCGCGGCGGCGACGACGAAGACCGTGAGCGTGCGGGTGAGCAGGCCGAGGACCAGCAGCGCCGCCCCGAGGACGAGGACCGCGCACCCTGCCGGGAGGGCGCGCCGGGTGGACGCGCCCGACGTGAGGACCTGCGCGACGACCGAGGCGAGGAAGGGCACGCCGACGACGGCGCTCGCCGCCACGACGTCCGCCACCCCGAGGGCCTCGCGCAGCAGACCCGGCGCCACCGCGGTGAAGAGCCCGAACACGGCGAAGCCTGCGAACCCGGCGACGGCGGCGGGGACGAAGCTGCGCCGGACCTCCGGCGGCACCGTCGGCCGCAGGAGGTGCGGTCGCCACGCGGCGAGCGGTGCGCGGCCCGGCGGGCCGTCCCCCGCCGCCTCGCGGCGCCGGGAGCCGGACGTCTCGGGCTGCCACCAGGTCAGCAGCGCGGCGGGCACGAGCAGCAGCAGGTGGACGAGGTAGGGCGCCCGCAGCGGTGCGGACCAGGCCTGGGCCACGGCGGCGGAGACCACCGGGCCGAGCCCCAGGCCGAGCACGTTGACGGACGTGGCCGTCGCCGTGGCGCCGCGCGACCACGTCGCCGGGGCGACCTCGACGACCGCGGCCGTCGCCGCCCCGGTGAAGATCCCGGCGGACAGCCCGGAGAGCACGCGTCCCAGCACGAGGAGGGTCAGCCCGTCCGCGAGCAGGAAGCAGCCCGCGCTCGCCGCGGCGGCGAGCAGGCCCAGCCCCAGCACCGGGCGCCGACCGACGCGGTCGGACAGCTCGCCGAGGACGACGAGGGCCACCAGCACGCCGACCGCGTACGTCGCGAAGAGCGAGGTCTGCACGAGAGGCCCGAAGCCGAGACGCTCGGCGTACCGCTGGTAGAGCGGGGTGGGCAGCGTCGCGCCGGCCATCACGAGCGCGAAGACCAGGGCCGCGCCGACGAAGCGGGCGCCGGCGACCGCTCGCGCCGGACGACCCACCGTGGTCCCCACCTCTCCCGGCCTCCTCCTCGTCGCCCCGCTCACGTCCGACCACGGCAGGGAGCGCGGGGGCTGATCCCCCGGGGCAGCCGTGGAGCCGGCGGGCCCGGGGCCGCAGGGCGTCCCCCACGACGTCCTGGACGTGTCTCGCCTCCGACGCACCGCACCCCAGCCCCTCCGTGGAGGAGCCGGGGGCTGCGGTGACGGGACGGCTCAGCTGCAGCCGGAGGTGCTGCCGCAGCCCTCGCAGACGTAGCAGCTCCCCGCGGGGCGCATCTTGGTGCCGCAGGTGAAGCACATCGGCGCGTCCGTCGCGGTGCCGAGGGACTCCATGAGCTCGCTCGAGGAGTGCACCTCGACCGGTGCCTTCCGCGCCGTGGCCGCACCGGCGCCGGAGTCGGCCACCTCGTGCGGCAGCCGGGACGCAGGAGCGGCGTCCGCGACCTTGGTGTCCACCGAGTGCGAGACGGCGTCGAAGTCGTCCTGGTCGTCGGTGGGCGCGTAGGAGCCGGTGTCGAGCTGACGGGCGCGCTCCTCGGCCGTGTGGATGCCGAGGGCGGAGCGCGTCTCGAAGGGCAGGTGGTCCAGGGCGAGGCGCCGGAACATGTAGTCCATGACCGACTGGCTCATCCGCACGTCCGGGTCGTCCGTCAGGCCCGCCGGCTCGAAGCGCATGTTGGTGAACTTCTCGACGTAGGTCTCCAGCGGGACGCCGTACTGCAGCGCCACCGAGATGGCGATGGAGAAGGCGTCCATGACGCCCGCCAGCGTCGACCCCTGCTTGCCCAGCTTGAGGAACACCTCGCCGAGGCCGGCGTCGGGGTAGGAGCCCGCCGTCAGGTACCCCTCGGCCCCGCCCACGGAGAAGGACGTCGTGATGGACGGGCGCGACTTCGGCAGACGGCGGCGGGTCGGCCGGTACTCCACGACCGGCGCCGCAGGCTCCGCCTGCGTGCTCTTGGCCGCCTTACCGTCGCCGAGCGGCTGGCCGACCTTGCAGTTGTCGCGGTACAGCGCGACGGCCTTCAGCCCCAGCTTCCAGGACTGGAAGTAGGCGTCCTGGACCTCCTCGACCGTCGCCGTCTCGGGCAGGTTCACGGTCTTCGAGATCGCGCCGGACAGGAACGGCTGGCACGCGGCCATCATCCGGATGTGCCCCATGGGACGGATGGCCCGCTCCCCGATGGCGCAGTCGAAGACCTCGTAGTGCTCCGGCCGGAGCCCCGGGGCGTCGACGACGCTGCCGTGCTGGGCGATGTGCTCGACGATCGCCTCGACCGTCTCCTCGGCGTAGCCGAAGGCCCGCAGCGCCCGCGGGATGGTCTGGTTGACGATCTGCATCGACCCGCCGCCGACCAGCTTCTTGAACTTCACGAGCGAGAAGTCCGGCTCGATCCCCGTGGTGTCGCAGTCCATCATGAAGCCGATGGTCCCGGTGGGCGCCAGGACGCTCGCCTGGCTGTTGCGCCAGCCGTTCCGGGCGCCGATGTCGTTGCCCTCCGCCCAGGTGCGCGTGGCGAGGCGGTGCACGTCGGCGTCGGTGCCGTGCAGCGTGCGGATCTCGTCGTTCGCCGCGGCGTGCTTGCGCATGATCCGCGCGTGCCCCTCGGCGTTGCGGGCGTAGCCGTCGTAGGGGCCGACCACGCCGGCGAGCTCGGCGGAGCGCTTGTAGGCGGCCCCCGTCATGAGCGAGGTGATCGACGCCGCGAGGGCGCGCCCGCCGTCGGAGTCGTAGGCCAGCCCGGAGGCCATGAGCAGCGCCCCGAGGTTGGCGTACCCGATGCCGAGCTGGCGGTAGGCGCGCGTCGTCTCCCCGATGGCCTGCGTCGGGAAGTCCGCGAAGCAGATCGAGATGTCCATCGCCGTGATGACGAGCTCGACCGACCGGGCGAACCGCTCGGCGTCGAAGGAGCCGTCCTCGCGCAGGAACGTCAGCAGGTTGAGGCTCGCCAGGTTGCAGCTCGAGTTGTCGAGGTGCATGTACTCCGAGCACGGGTTCGAGGCGTTGATGCGCCCCGACTCCGGCGACGTGTGCCAGTCGTTGATCGTGTCGTCGTACTGCAGGCCCGGGTCGGCGCACTCCCACGCAGCCGTGGCGATGGAGGACCAGAGCTCGCGGGCGTCCACCTCCTCGACCACCTCGCCGGTCGTCCGGGCACGCAGGCCGAAGGAGGTGCCGTCCTCCACCGCCCGCATGAACTCGTCGCTGACCCGCACCGAGTTGTTGGCGTTCTGGTACTGGACGGAGGTGATGTCCTCGCCACCCAGGTCCATGTCGAAACCGGCGTCCCGCAGCGCGCGGATCTTGTCCTCCTCGCGCGCCTTCGTCTGCACGAACTCCGCGATGTCGGGGTGGTCGACGTCCAGGACGACCATCTTCGCCGCGCGCCGGGTGGCCCCGCCGGACTTGATGGTCCCGGCCGAGGCGTCCGCGCCGCGCATGAAGGAGACGGGTCCGGACGCCGTCCCGCCGGAGCCGCGCAGGAGCTCCTTCGAGGAACGGATCCGCGAGAGGTTGAGACCCGCGCCGGAGCCGCCCTTGAAGATCATCCCCTCCTCGCGGTACCAGTTGAGGATCGAGTCCATCGAGTCGTCGACGGACAGGATGAAGCAGGCCGAGACCTGCTGCGGGCTCGAGGTACCCACGTTGAACCACACGGGGCTGTTGAACGAGAAGACCTGGTGCAGCAGCATCCACGTGAGCTCGTGCTCGAAGACCTCGGCGTCCGCCTCGCTCGCGAAGTAGCCGTGGTCGCGGCCCGCACGCCCGTAGGTGAGCACGACGCGGTCGACGAGCTGCCGCAGCGACGTCTCACGGGTGTCGCTGCCCAGGGCGCCGCGGAAGTACTTCGTCGTGACGATCGTGGAGGCGTTGGCGCTCCAGGAGGCCGGGTACTCGACGCCCCGCTGCTCGAAGATCGTCGCGCCGGTGCGCCAGTTCGTCTGGACGACGTCGCGGCGCTCCCACTCCACCTCGTCGTAGGGGTGCGTGCCGGCGGTCGTGAAGAGCCGCTCGACCTTCAGGCCCTTGCTCTTGCCCTGTCCCTTGCCCGCGGAGCGGGGGCGCGGCGTCGTCTCGGTCATGGGTGCCTCTTCCACTGGTGGTTCTCATGTCGGGCGGTCGTGCCGGGTCGGTCGGGTGCCACGAGCCGCCGCGCGGCACGGGCGGCGCACGGCGGGTGGGTCAGGGGTGCAGCAGCGGCGCGTCGGCCCCCGGGGACGCAGCGGTCTCGCGCTCGGCCCGCAGGAGGGTGATCGCCGTCTCGAAGTCGTCCAGGGAGTCGAAGGCCTGGTAGACGGACGCGAAACGCAGGTACGCCACCTCGTCGAGCTCCCGCAGCGGTGCGAGGACGGCGACGCCGACCTCGTGGGCCTCGACCTCCGCCGTCCCCGACGTGCGGACCGTCTCCTCGACCTGCTGCGCGAGCAGCGCGAGGCGGTCCTCCGTCACCGGCCGCCCCTGGCACGCCTTGCGCACGCCCGTGAGGACCTTCTCCCGGCTGAACGGCTCGGTCGTGCCGGAGCGCTTGACCACCGTGAGGCTCGCGGCCTCCATGGTCGTGAACCGGCGCCCGCAGCTCGGGCACTGGCGCCTGCGGCGGATGGCGGTGCCGTCGTCGGTCGCGCGCGAGTCGACGACGCGGGAGTCGGGATGACGGCAGAACGGGCAGTGCACGGGCTCTCCCCTCGCGGGCGGCACGACGACAGGGCACCCACCGGCTGCGGGCGCCTCGGCGGCCGCTCCACAGGGTGTGGATCGTTCGACCTGGGCATCCACAACCTGTGGACGAACCACAGCCGTGCAACTACCAGATGTTGGGGTGAACGGTAGGCCGCACGTCGGTCTTCCGCAAGGACCCGGCGGGTCCCCGGACGTGGTGACGCCCCGTCCGCCCCGGGCTGCGCCGGCGTTCGTGAGGACCACGCCGCCCAGGGTGGGGCCGACCACCGACAACGGCCGGCGGCCTCCGCCGAGGCTCCCGTGGGACGGCGTGCGCGGGTCAGCGGGTGAGGAGGTCCTGCACGGGACCGATCGTGAAGTACAGGACGAACGTCGCCGCGACGACCCACAGCAGGGGGTGGACGGTCCTGGCGCGACCGCCGACGACGGCCAGGAGGACGTAGGTGATGAAGCCGGCCCCGATGCCGACGGTGATCGAGTAGCTGAACGGCATGAGGACGACGGTGAGGAAGGCCGGCAGGGCGATGCCCAGGTCGTCCCAGCGGATCTTCGTGATCTGGCTCATCATCAGGAAGCCGACGACCACGAGTGCCGGGCTCGCGGCCTCGTAGGGCACGAGCGCCACCAGCGGGGCGGCGAAGACCGCGACGAGGAACCCCAGCCCCGTGACCACGCTCGCGAGCCCGGTGCGCGCACCGTCCCCCACGCCCGCCGCGGACTCGACGAAGCTCGTGGCGCTGGAGGCGCTGGCCGCCCCGCCGGCCACCGTGGCGAGCGAGTCGACGAGCAGGATGCGCTGGCTGCCGAGCGGGTTGCCCTCCTCGTCGAGCAGGCCCCCCTCCGCACCGACCGCGACCATCGTCCCCATCGTGTCGAAGAAGTCGGCGACGACGAGCGTGAAGACGACCAGCGCGGCGGTGACGACGCCGAGGGCCGCCACGCCGCCGACCAGGCTGAAGGCCCCGAGCAGGGACAGGTCCGGCCAGGACAGCCAGTCCGCGGGCACCGAGGGCACCGACAGGCTGAAGCCGGTGGGGTTCGGCGTGTCCCCCCCGACCTGCGGCCCGATGTCGAAGGCGGCCTGCAGGGCCAGGGCGAGCGCGGTCGCGACGACGACGCCGATGAGCAGCGCCCCCCGCACGCGGCGCGCCACGAGGACCACCGTGAGCAGCAGCCCCACGACGAAGACGACGGTCGGCCAGCCGCGCAGGGACCCTCCGACGCCGAGCTCGAGGGGCGTCCCACCGCCCTCCGGCGGCCGGACGAAGCCGGCGTTCACGAGGCCGACGAGCGTGAGGAAGAGACCGATCCCCACGCTGATCGCGGTCTTCAGCTGACCCGGCACGGCCCGGAGGACCGCTCGGCGGAACCCCGTCAGGACGAGCACCAGGATCACCAGGCCCTCGACGACGACGAGCCCCATGGCCGCCGGCCACGTCATCCCCGGCAGGCTCGCCACCCCGTAGGCGACGAAGGCGTTGAGCCCCAGCCCCGCCGCGAGGCCGATCGGGAAGCGCCCCAGCAGACCCATGAGCACGGTCATGACCGCGGCGACCAGGGCCGTGACCGCGGCGACCGCCGGCAGGTCGGGGGCGTCGCCACCGCCCAGGTAGGTGCCCGTCGAGTCCGGGACCGTGCCGATGATCAGCGGGTTGAGGACGACGATGTACGCCATCGCCACGAAGGTCACGAGGCCCCCGCGCACCTCGCGACCGACCGTCGAGCCCCGCGCCGTGACACCGAAGTAGCGGTCGAGCCGCCCGGTCGTCGGCTGCTCGCCGGCCGTGGCGGCCGTCTCGGGTCCGGTCCTGCTCATGCGGTCCTCCACGGGGAGGCCGCGGGGCGCGACCGGGACCGCGCCCCACGGCGGTGCTGGCGCTGGGCGTCGGCACTCTGGCAGAGGAGCCCCCGCCCCGGGGCCCGGCCCCACGAGCCGGGCACCACCGGGCGGGGACCGCCGACCGCAGCCCTGCCGCCCCGGGGCGGGGAGCCGCGACCCGGGTCGCCGCCCTGCCCTCAGGAGGGCACGAGCAGCCGGTCCCCCACCGCCACGTCCGCCGACGTGAGGCCGTTGAGCTCCTCGATCTCCAGGACGACGTCGCGCACGTCCTCCCCGGGGGCCGCCACCTCGTCGGCGAGGGACCAGAGCGTGTCCCCGGGCAGCACGACGACCTCGGCCGTCGTCGCCACGACGCCGGGGTCCGGCACGGACGCGCGCGCCGCCGCCGCCGGCGACGGGACCGAGGCGGCGCCGACGGCCAGGAGGAGGACGCCTCCCGCGAGCAGGAGCGTGCTCACCGTCAGGGCGAGGCGACCCCGCCGCGTGACGTGCAGCCGCCCGCCCTCGCCGCCGGGGGCGTGCGCGGCGGCGGCGTCCTCCGCCGCCGGGAAGGGGACCGCGCGCACGCGGCGCGGCACCCCGTCCCCGACGAGCGCGAGGGGCGCCACCGCCGGTCCGCACTCCCCGTGCGGGGACGGTCCGGGACGCGACCGGCGGCCGGCCCCACCGGCGGGCACGAGCGCGAGGTGGCGGCGACGGGCCCCGCCCGCGAACGACGGCTGCAGGACGAGGACGCTCATGAGGACCTCCGGGTCGGTGGCCGCGGCCCGTGTCGAGCAGGGTCCGGGGCGGCGGCGTGCGGGTCGAGGGGCGGTGCGCCCGTCCGCGGCTGCGGCTCGAACGCGCTTTCGATCGAACGTCTGTGCGATGTCTACCAGCGTCGGCGCGACCCGTCCAGGGCCGCACCCTCCGCGACGGGCACGACTCCAGCACCGACCACCGACAACGCCCCCGCGGCGCCGGTCGGGGGCGGGGCCGGTCGGGGGCGTCGGTCGGGGGCGTCGGTCGGGGGCGCCGGTCGGGGGGCGCCGGTCGGGTGTGCGCGCAAGGAGCGCCGCCCGTCCCGGCACGACACGTCCGCGACACGCTCGAACAGGTGTTTGATCACGACCCCCGGCGTCCCTACGGTGGAGCGGCACGGCGGGCGCAGGAGGGCGCGGGTCGGGCACCGAGCTCAGGAGGCGACGTGGCGCGGCGCACGGACGAGGACCGGACAGGCACGTCGGAGGCAGGTACGTCGGGGACAGGCACGTCGGAGGCAGGTACGTCGGGGGCGGGCACGTCGGCGACGGGGGACGGCCCGGGCCGGCGGCAGGCCGAGGGGGGCGTCGCCGAGGGGGGCAGCGTGGTCGAGATGCCGGACGCCCCCGCGGCGCGCGACGGGCTCACCACCCGCCAGCGCAAGGTGCTGGAGTGCATCGGCGACGCCGTGAGCCGGCGTGGGTACCCGCCGAGCATGCGCGAGATCGGCGAGGCCGTCGGCCTGACGAGCCCCTCGAGCGTCTCGCACCAGCTGGCGGCCCTGCAGCGCAAGGGCTACCTGCGCCGGGACCCGCGGCGACCCCGGGCGATCGAGGTCGTGCAGCCCGGCGCGCTCCCGGCGGAGGCCGGCGGCGACGGTCCGGCCCCGGTCCTGCGCGCCGTGGACGTCGACGAGACGGGCTCGGGCGACGAGCGCCCGGCGGCCACCTACGTCCCCGTGGTCGGCCGGATCGCGGCCGGCGGCCCCATCCTCGCGGAGCAGGCGGTCGAGGACGTCTTCCCGCTCCCCCGCCAGCTCGTCGGGGACGGACAGCTCTTCCTGCTGCGGGTCGCCGGCGACTCGATGGTCGACGCCGCCATCTGCGACGGCGACTGGGTCGTCGTCCGTCAGCAGCCGGTCGCGGAGAACGGCGAGGTCGTGGCCGCCATGATCGACGGCGAGGCCACCGTCAAGGTCTTCCAGCGCCGCGACGGCCACGTGCGCCTGCTCCCGCGCAACGAGGCGTACGCCCCGATCCCGGGCGACGAGGCGACCGTGCTGGGCCGCGTGGTCGCCGTCCTGCGCAGCGTCTGACGTCGCGCCCCCCGACCGGCGCCCCCGTCCGGCGCCCCCGGCCGGCGCCCCCGTCGGGCGCCGGCCGGGCCCGTCGCCGGGCCCTGGGGTCAGGCGCCGCCCAGCGCCGCCACGGCGACGCGCAGGTCCGCGACGAGCCCGTCGCGGGCCTGCGCCCGCTGGTCGTCCGGCGTCCTCAGCACCGCGGACGGGTGGATGGTCGCGACGAAACGCTTCGGGCCCCGGGAGGTCTCGCGCTCCAGCACGACGCCGCGCTCCTTCGTGACGCGGAACGAGGGCCCCAGCAGGGCGCGCCCCGCCGTGGCCCCGAGCACGACGACGACCTCGGGGTCCACGGCCGCCAGCTCGGCGGTGAGCCAGGGAAGGCAGGCCGTGACGTGGCCGGCGTCCGGCGTCGCGTGGATCCGACGCTTCCCCGGCGCGCTCTGCGTGAAGCGGAAGTGCTTGACGGCGTTGGTGACGTAGACGTCCTCCCGGGCGAGGCCGGCCTCGGCGACGGCCTCCTGGAGCAGCCGCCCCGCCGGCCCGACGAAGGGGACGCCCCGCCGGTCCTCGGAGTCCCCCGGCTGCTCGCCGACGAGGGCCACGCGCCCGGAGGCCGCGCCGGCGGAGAACACGACCTGCGTCGCCGGCTCCCACAGCTCGCAGCCGCGGCAGGCGCGCGCCGCCTCGCGCAGGTGCTCGACGTCGCGCCGCGCCGGGTCGTCGGGGACCCACCCGGCGGCACCGGGGCGGTCGGGACGGGAGGGGGCGGCCATGCGGGCACGGTAGGTCGGCCGCCGCGTCGTCGCCCGTCGCCGGACCCCTCACCCGTCGGCGACGCCGGCGTCGCACCGCGGCGCGGTGCGTCAGGCGGAGGCGGCCTCTGCCTCCCGCGCCGCGGCGTCGAGCCGTCGCAGCGCCCCGAGGACGACGTCGCGGTCGGAGGTCGCCCACAGGGGCGGCAGGCTCGCCCGCAGGAACCCGCCGTACCGCGCGGTCGCCAGCCGGGGGTCCAGCACCGCGACGACGCCGCGGTCGGCGCTCGAGCGGACGAGGCGGCCCGCCCCCTGCGCCAGGCGCAGCGCGGCGTGCTGCGCCGAGACGGCGAGGAACCCGTTGCCGCCGGCGCGCGCGACGGCCTCGGCCCGCGCCGACAGGAGCGGGTCGTCGGGCCGGGGGAACGGGATGCGGTCGATCGTCACGAGCTGGCAGGAGGGGCCGGGCACGTCGACGCCCTGCCACAGCGACAACGTGCCGACGAGGACGCTCGTCGGGTCGGCGGCGAACTCGCGGACGAGCGTCGGTGTGACGTCGTCGCCCTGGCAGAGCACCGGGACGTCGAGCCGCTCCCGCAGCACCTCCGCGGCGGCCTCGGCGGCACGCCGCGAGGAGAAGAGCCCGAGGGTGCGACCGCCCGCGGCGCGCACCAGCTCGGTGACCTCGTCGACGACCGGGGTCCCGGCCCCCTCCCGGCCCGGCGCGGGCAGGTGCCGGGCGAGGTAGAGGATGCCCTGCCGCGGGTAGTCGAAGGGGCTGCCGACGTCGAGGCCGTCCCAGGCGGGGCCCGGGCCCGCGTCCTCGTCCCCGGCGGGCGGGCGGGCGAGGCCGACCGCCTGGGCGGCGCCGGTGAAGGTGCCGCCCGTCGTCAGCGTCGCCGAGGTCATGACGACGGTGCGCTCGGCGAAGAGCGCCTCGCGCAGGAGGCCGGCGACCTGCAGCGGGGCGACGTGCAGCGACCGCCGTGCCGCCGACGGCGTCGAGGCGAGGTCGGAGACCGAGAGCCACAGGACGTCGTGCTCCGACCCGGCGGCCATCCGCTCGGCCACCTCGTGCACCTCGCCGACGGCTGCCTTGGCGACGGCGAGGGCACCGGCGAGGGCGTCCGTGGGGCGCTCGCCGGGCGGCGGCCGCAGGCGGCCGACGAGCTCGCGCGCCGCGTCCCGCACCGACGACACGGACAGGTGCACCAGCTCGGGCAGCCCGCGGACGAAGCGGCCCTCCTCGACCTCGGCCAGCGCGACGCCGAGGTCCTCGCCCGCCTGGTCGAGACGCTCCGTCTCGGTACCGCTCTGGCGGGCCCGCGTCGCGGCCGCCGCGACGGACGCCGCGGTCAGCTGCGCCGAGACGACGGAGGTCACGCGGTCGGCGAGCTCGTGCGCCTCGTCGACGACGAGCACCTCGTGCTCGGGCAGGATCGAGCGCCCCTCGAAGGCGTCGATCGCGAGCAGCGCGTGGTTGGTGACGACGACGTCGACCTCGCGGCTGCGCTCCCGCGCCCGCTCGCTGAAGCACTCGGCCGCCTGCGGGCAGCGGCTGGCACCGAGGCACTCCCGCGCGGTGACCGCGAGCTGGCGCCAGGCCGTGTCGCTGACGCCGGGCACGAGGTCGTCCCGGTCCCCCGTCTCCGTCTCGCCGGCCCACTCGCGCAGCCGCACCACCTCGCGGCCGAGCCGCGTCGACGGTCCGCCGGAGGTGACCGAGCGGCCCGGCATCGGCGTCGGCGCCTCGAAGAGCGCGTCGTCCTCGGGGAAGCCGCCGTCGAGCTTGTGGACGCAGAGGTGGTTGGCGCGCCCCTTGACGACCTGCCACGTGAGCCGGCGTCCGAGCAGGGGCTCGAGCGCGTCCGCCAGCCGCGGGAGGTCCCGGGCGGCCACCTGGTTCTGCAGCGCCAGCGTGGCGGTGGACACGACGACGGGTCGCCGGCTCTCGACGGCCCGGCGCGCCAGCGGCACGAGGTAGGCGAGCGACTTGCCCGTCCCCGTGCCCGCCTGGACGAGCAGGTGCTCCTTCGTCCGCAGCGCCGCGTCCACCGCCCGGGCCATGACGTGCTGGCCGTCGCGTCGGGTCCCGCCGAGGGCGGCGACGGCCGACGACAGCAGCGCGTCGACGTCCGGGGCGTCGCCGTGCGCGTCCCCGCGCCCCCGCTGCGGCGCCGCGGGCGGGGACGGTGCCGCTGCGCTGCTCACGGGGGCGAGGGTAGGCCGACCCGAGCGCGCCGGAGCCCGCCCTCCACAGGGGAAGACGGGCTCCGGCGACGTGCGCGGGGCTCGTCAGACCGCGGCGCCCTGGAGCTCGGCGGCGAGGTGCTCCCCGACCCGGGCCACCAGGTGCGTGCCGACGCCGGTGTGCTCCTGCGCGAGCACTTCCCCCGTCCCGTGCACCCGGGAGACGAGGTCGCCGCGCGTGTAGGGGACGACGACGTCGACGTCGACGTCCGGGCGGGGCAGCCGCTCGGCGACGACCTCGAGGAGCGCCTCGAGCCCCTCACCCGTCCGCGCCGAGACGACCACCGCGCCGGGCAGCGCCGACCGCAGCCGCGCCACCGCCTCGGGGGAGGCGGCGTCGCACTTGTTGAGGACGACCAGCTCGGGGACGTCGAGCGCGCCGACGTCGGCGAGCACCGTCCGCACGGCGGAGACCTGGCCCTCCGGGTCGACGTCGGAGGCGTCGACGACGTGGAGGACGAGGTCCGCGCCGCCGACCTCCTCCAGCGTGGAGCGGAACGCCTCGACGAGCTGGGTGGGCAGGTGCCGCACGAAGCCGACGGTGTCGGCGAGGACGTACGCACGGCCGTCCGGCGTCCGCGCCCGGCGCACGGCCGGGTCCAGCGTGGCGAACAGCGCGTCCTCGACGAGCACGCCCGCGCCGGTCAGCCGGTTGAGCAGGCTCGACTTGCCGGCGTTGGTGTAGCCGGCGATGGCCACGGCGGGCACCCCGCCGGCGAGGCGGCGCGAGCGCTTGGTCTCCCGTGCGGGCGCCATCTCGCGGATCTGGCGCCGCAGGCGGGCCATCCGGGTGCGGATGCGGCGGCGGTCCAGCTCGATCTTCGTCTCGCCGGGGCCACGGGAGCCGATGCCGGCACCGGCGGCCACGCGCCCGCCGGCCTGGCGGGACATCGACTCGCCCCAGCCGCGCAGGCGCGGCAGCAGGTACTCCAGCTGGGCCAGCTCGACCTGCGCCTTGCCCTCCTTGGACTTGGCGTGCTGGGCGAAGATGTCGAGGATCAGCGCGGTCCGGTCGATGACCTTGACGCCGACGATGTCCTCCAGCCCGCGCCGCTGCGAGGGCGACAGCTCGCCGTCGCAGACGACGGTGTCCGCCTCGGTGGCCGCCACGATGCCCTTGAGCTCGCCGGCCTTGCCGGAGCCGAGGAACGTCGCCGGGTCCGGCGTCGGGCGCCGCTGCAGGACGCCGTCGAGGACGGCCGACCCGGCGGTCTCGGCGAGGGCCGCCAGCTCGCGCAGGGAGGCCTCGGCCTCCTCGACGCTCGCGGAGGTCCACAGCCCGGCGAGGACGACGCGCTCGAGCCTCAGCTGCCGGTACTCGACCTCGGTGACGTCCTGCAGCTCCGAGGAGTGGCTGCCGAGGCCGCCGACGCGGCGCAGCGCCTGGCGCTCCGCCAGGTCGAGCTGGTCGCCGTCGAAGGCGCCCGGCTCGGCCGGGGCCGGCGTCCCCGTACCGGTGCCCGTACCGGTGCCCTGTGCGGAGCCCGGTCCGGCGGCACCGTGGCGGGAGAGGATCCGGCTGACGGCGTCGCTGCGGCGGGGGTCCTCCCCGGACGTCCGGGCGTCGTCGGCCGGCGTGGTCGTGCTCGCGGTGGAGGTCGCGGTGGTGGGGCTCATGGTCTCCCTGCGGAGGTCGGTCGGGCGCCGGTCGGCGGCCCGGGCGTGGCGCTGGCCACTGTCTCAGCCAACGAGCGCGCTGACGAGGGGATTCCGCACCACCGCGCCGCGCGACGGCGGCGGCGGGCCCGGACGGGCTCCGCCGGTAGCGTCCCGACGGTGGAGGACGACGAGGAGCAGGGCCCGGAGGTCAGCCCGGAGGTCAGCCCGGAGGCCGGCCCGGAAGCCGGCCCGGAGGCCGGCCCGGGCGACGGGGCGCAGCACTACTTCGGCGGGAGGCTGGCCGACCGCCCCGCGGGCGACGACGAGCGCCGGCTCCTCGAGGTGCGCCTGCGCGGCCGCGACGTCGAGGTCGAGACCGCGCGAGGGGTCTTCAGCACCGACCGCGTCGACCTCGGGACCCGGGTGCTGCTGCGCGAGGCTCCGCCGCCGCCGACCACCGGCCACCTGCTGGACCTCGGCTGCGGCTGGGGCGCGCTGGCGCTCGCGATGGCCGCCGAGGCGCCCGAGGCGGTCGTGTGGGCGGTCGACGTGAGCGCGCGGGCCCGCGACCTCACCCGCCGCAACGCGGAGCGGCTCGACCTGCCGGGCGTGCGCGCCGTCGCCCCGGAGGAGGTGCCCGACGACGTCGGCCTGGCGGCGCTGTGGTCGAACCCGCCGATCCGGGTGGGCAAGGAGGCCCTGCACGCGATGCTCGCCCGGTGGCTGCCCCGCCTGTCCGCGGGCGGCTCGGCGCACCTCGTCGTGCAGCGCAACCTCGGCGCCGACTCCCTGCAGGCCTGGCTGGCGCGCGAGCTCGGCGACGCCGTCGACGTCGAGCGGGCCGGGAGCGCCAAGGGCTACCGCGTCCTGCGCGTCGCGCGCCGGGCCTGACGGGCGAGCGACCGGGGACCGGGAGGACCGGGGACCGGGAGGCCAGGGCCAGGAGCGGAGCGAGGAGGGGTCAGGGCCGTGAGCCCGACCCCCGACGACGTCGCGACATCTCCCGCGACATCTCCAGGGCGTGCAGCAGGGCCTCGCGCCGTGCGGCCCGGTCCGCGCGGGCCGGCGACTCCGGGATCTCGGCGGTGACGCTGCGCATCAGCTGCCGTCGCGCCGCCTGCGTGCCCACGCCCCGGCGCCGCTCGCCGGCCGCCCCCGGACGCCGCGCCCCCTGCTCGCCCATGCCGTGCCCCCACCCCCGGAGGTCGTCCGCCGGGACGCCCTCCCGAGCGCCCGCGGCACCGACCCGTCCTCCCTGACCGGGGAGCAGTCCAGCACCTGCGCGTGAGCGGCGGTGGCTCTTCGTCATCACGATCCGGTCACCGGTCGGTACCGGTCAGGCCACGACGAGGTCGGCGACCACGGCGGCCGGCCCCGCCAGCTCGACGCGACCGCCCGGCAGCGCGCGCACCCGCAGCCGTCCCCCGGGCACGGCGACCCGCCAGACGTCCGGGCTGTCCGCCCCCGCCCACAGCCGCACGGCCAGCGCGGCGGCGCACGCGCCCGTCCCGCACGAGCGCGTCTCGCCGACCCCCCGCTCGGAGACCCGCATGAGCAGCGCGCCGACACCGGGCTCGGGGGCGTCCAGCGGCACCACGAGCTCGACGTTCGCCCCGTCGGCGGGCGTCGGGGTCACCTCGGGGGCGACGACGAGGTCGGCGGCCTCGAGCTCGCCGCGCCCCGTCAGCGCGACGACGACGTGCGGGTTGCCGAGGTCGAGGGAGAGCCCGGGGCGGGGGACGCCGTCGAGCCCGTGGACGCCGACGGTCGCGTCGAAGCCGTCCGCGACGGCCGCGTCGCCGCCGGGCACCGTCCACGACCCCATGTCCACCGCGAACCAGCCCGGCCGGCCGTCGTCGTCGAGAGCCGCCGCGACGCGCTTGACCCCCGAGCGCGTCCCGACCGCCAGCTCGCGGCCGTCGGCGAGCTCGGCGGCCGCCACGAGCCCCTCGCGCAGGAGGTGGGCCACGAGCACGCGGACGCCGTTGCCGCACATCTGCGCGCGGCTGCCGTCCGCGTTGCGGTAGTCCATGAACCACGTCGCGTCGGCGTCCTCCGCCAGCGCGGCCCGCCCCTCCGCGAGCGCGTCGCTGCGCACGGCGCGGATGAGCCCGTCCCCGCCGACACCGGCGCGGCGGTCGCAGAGCGCGCGCACCTGCTCGTCGGTGAGGTCCCGCTCCCCCGCGGGGTCGGTGACGAGGACGAAGTCGTTCTCGGTGCCGTGGCCCTTGGTCACCCGCAGCCCCGTCAGGCCGGGCAGCGCCGTGCTCACCCCCGTGCTCATCCCTGTGCTCACCTCCGTGCTGCCCTCCGCCGAGGCCCCCGAGCGCGGGCCGGGGCCCGGCGAGGAGTCCGGCGAGGAGCCGGCCTGGGCGTCGGGGCGCGCGGTCGCGGGGTGCGGGGTGCTCACCCGGGCAGGCTACGCAGGCGCGACGCCCGAACCGGCCGCCACGACATCGAGGGCCCGCGCGAGCAGGTCGTCCGGCCGCTCGTCCGCGGCGACGTCGAGCCAGCGCACGCGCGGGTCGCGCCGGAACCAGCTCTCCTGGCGGCGGGCGAAGCGCCGGGTGGCGCGAGCGGTCTCCTCGAGGGCGTCCTCGAGCGAGCACCCCCCCGCCAGGTGGGACAGCACCTGCGCGTAGCCGAGGGCGCGCGACGCCGTCGGCCCCTCGCGCAGCCCTCCCGCCTCCAGGCGCCGCACCTCCTCGACCAGCCCGTGGGCGGCCATCCGGCGCACCCGGGCGTCGATGCGCGCGTCGAGCTCGGGCCGCAGGACGCGCAACCCCACCTGGACGACGGGCAGGAGGTCGGCGGGGTGCTCGTACCGGGGCAGGGAGGCGCTGAACGGCCGGCCGCTCACCTCGATGGCCTCCAGCGCCCGCACGACGCGGCGCTCGTTGCTCGGCAGCACGTCGGCGGCCGCCGCGGGGTCGAGCTCGGCGAGCCGTGCGTGCAGCGCCGCCGACCCCACCCGCTCGGCCTCCGCCTGCCAGCGGGCGCGGACCGCGGCGTCCGTCCCCGGGAAGTCCAGGCCGTCGAGGACGGACCGGACGTAGAGGCCGCTGCCGCCGACGAGCACGGGGACGCGTCCGCGGGCGCGGACGTCCGCCACGACCGCGCGCGCCCGCCGCTGGTAGGCGGCGACGCTCGCCTCCTCGCGCACGTCGAGGACGTCGAGGAGGTGGTGCGGCACCCCGCGGCGCTCGTCGGGGGCCAGCTTCGCCGTGCCGACGTCCATCCCGCGGTACAGCTGCGAGGCGTCGGCACCCACGACCTCCCCGCCCAGCGCGAGGGCGAGGGCGACGCCGAGGTCGGACTTGCCCGTGGCCGTGGACCCCACGACGGCGACCAGCGGCGGCTGCCCGGCGCGGCTCGGGACGGTCCTGACCGGTGGGACGTCCTCGGGGCCCGGCACGTCGCCGAGCGTGCCACGGGCCGGCCGCCGCGCCGGCGCGGGCGGTGACCGCCGTGGCCGGTGGTTGGATCACCGGTGATGACGCCGCTCGAGCTCGCCCTGCTCGTCCTCGCCGGCGTCGGCGCCGGGCTCGTCGGCTCGGTCGTGGGGCTGGCGTCCCTCGTGTCCTACCCGGTGCTGCTGTCGGTGGGCCTGCCGCCGGTCACGGCCAACGTGACGAACACCGTGGCCCTCGTCGCCTCCGGCGTCGGCTCGGCGGCGAGCTCGCGGCCGGAGCTGGCCGGTCAGCGGGGACGGCTCGTCCGCCTCGCCCCCGTCTTCGCGGCGGGCGGTCTGGCCGGCGGGGTCCTGCTCGTGACGACGCCGGGCGAGGTCTTCGAGCGGGTCGTGCCGTTCCTGGTCGGCGGCGCCTCGGTGCTCATGCTGCTGCAGCCACGGCTGCGCGCCCTCGTGCGTCGCCCGGCCGCACCCGACGACGCCGCCGAGTCCTGGCTCGCCCGTGTCGGCCTCTTCGCCGTGGCCGTCTACGGCGGCTACTTCGGGGCCGCGGCCGGCGTCATCATCCCGGTCCTGCTGGGGTTCGTCCTCGACGCGAGCGTCCAGCGGCTGCTGGCGCTGAAGAACGTCCTGCTCATGGTCAGCAACCTGGTGGCCGCCGTGCTCTTCCTCGCGCTCGGGCTGGTCGACCTCGACGCAGCCCTGCCGCTGGCCGTCGGGATCCTCGTCGGCGGGTGGGTCGGCCCGATGGTCTCGCGGCGGCTGCCGCAGGGGGTCCTGCGCGCCGTCATCGGCGTCGCCGGCATCGGCCTCGCCGTCCGGCTGTGGGTGACGGCCGGCTGAGCCGGTCGAGGGCTCAGCCCCGGCGCGAGGGCAGGCCGAGGGACACCGGGACGGGGCCCCGGGCGGCGGGCGCCGGGACGCCGCAGGAGGCCGCCTGCCGGCGGTCCCAGGCGTCACCGGCCGGGGTGCGCCGCAGGCGGTGCACGAGCTCGCCGCGCGCCGCGAGCCCCGGGCCGACGCCCACGGCGGGGTCCGCGACGAGGTGGTGCGGGGCGGCGTAGGTGACCCGGGTGGTGACCATGTCGCCGGGACGCGGGACGTCGGCCCCCTCGGGCAGGGCGACGTGCACGAGCCGGTTGTCGGGGGCCCGGCCGGAGAGGCGCGCCGTGGCACCGTCCTTGCGGCCCTCGCCGACGGAGACCATGACCTCGACCTCGCGGCCGACCTGGGTCTTCCCCTCGTCCCAGCTGATCTGCTCCTGCAGCGCGACGAGCCGCTCGAAGCGCTCCTGGACGACGGCCTTCGGCACCTGGTCGTCCATCGTCGCGGCCGGCGTGCCCGGGCGCGGGGAGTACTGGAAGGTGAAGGCCTGGGCGAAGCGCGACGCCGCGACGACGTCGAGCGTCGCGGCGAAGTCCTCCTCCGTCTCGCCCGGGAAGCCGACGATGAGGTCGGTGGAGATGGCCGCGTCAGGCATGGCGGCGCGCACGCGCTCGAGGATCCCGAGGAAGCGGGCGCTGCGGTAGGAGCGGCGCATCGCCCGCAGCACCCGGTCCGAGCCCGACTGCAGCGGCATGTGCAGCTGCGGCATGACGTTCGGCGTCTCGGCCATCGCGGCGATGACGTCGTCGGTGAACGACGCCGGGTGCGGGCTGGTGAAGCGCACCCGCTCCAGCCCCTCCACCTCCCCGCAGGCTCGCAGCAGCTTGGCGAAGGCGCCGCGGTCCCCGAGCTCGATGCCGTAGGTGTTGACGTTCTGCCCGAGCAGCGTGACCTCGACCGCGCCGTCGTCGACGAGCGCCTGCACCTCGGCGAGGACGTCACCCGGGCGGCGGTCCTTCTCGGTGCCGCGCAGCGCCGGGACGATGCAGAAGGTGCACGTGTTCGTGCAGCCGACGCTGATGGAGACCCACCCGGAGGCCGCCGAGTCGCGCTTGGTCGGCAGCGTGGACGGGAAGGTCTCCAGGGCCTCGAGGATCTCCACCTCGGCGCGGCGGTTGTGCGCCGAGCGCTCGAGCAGCGCCGGGAGCGACCCGAGGTTGTGGGTGCCGAAGACGACGTCCACCCACGGGGCCTTCTCGACGATCGTCGACCGGTCCTTCTGCGCCAGGCAGCCGCCGACGGCGATCTGCATGCCGGGGCGTCGCGCCTTCACCGGCGCGAGCCGGCCGAGGTTGCCGTAGAGCTTGTTGTCGGCGTTCTCGCGCACCGCGCAGGTGTTGAGGACGACGACGTCCGCCTGCTCGGGGTCCTCCCCCGCCGGCAGGGCGGCGTACCCGGCCGCCTCGAGGGAGCCGGACAGCCGCTCGGAGTCGTGGACGTTCATCTGGCAGCCGAAGGTGCGCACGGCGTAGGTGCGCGGCGACGCGGCCGTCGCGGCGGCGTCGAGGGGGCCCGTGGCGGCCGTGGGCGGGGCGTCAGCGGTGGCAGTCATGGCGACCTCAGGGTACGGCGGGTGCGTCCCGGTGCCGTCGTCGCCGACGGCACCGGGAGGCCCTCCGCGCCGGACGGTTGCCCGAGGCCTCGTCACGATGCCGTCACGGCGGCGTCCCGTACGGCGCCGGGACCCCCTCGACCGCCGCGGCGCGGTTAGGTTGCGCCGCGTGACCACTCCCGAGGGCACTCCCGCCGCCGCGGCGGGGGGTGCGCGCGAGCCGCTCGTCGTCATGTCCGGCGTCCAGAAGCACTTCGGCGACCTGCACGTGCTGAAGGACGTCGACCTCACCGTCGGGCGCGGCGAGGTCGTCGTCGTCATCGGCCCGTCCGGGTCCGGCAAGTCGACGCTGTGCCGGACGATCAACCGGCTCGAGGGCGTCGACGAGGGGACCATCACCATCGACGGCGACCCCCTGCCGGCCGAGGGCAAGGCCCTCGCCCGGCTGCGGGCCGACGTCGGGATGGTCTTCCAGTCCTTCAACCTCTTCGCGCACAAGACGGTCCTGGAGAACGTCACCCTCGGGCCTCTCAAGGTGCGGGGGACGAAGAAGGCCGACGCCGACCGCCGGGCGAAGGAGCTGCTCGACCGGGTCGGCGTCGGCCACCAGGCCGAGAAGTACCCCGCGCAGCTGTCCGGCGGCCAGCAGCAGCGCGTGGCCATCGCGCGGGCCCTGGCCATGGACCCCAAGGTCATGCTCTTCGACGAGCCCACGTCGGCGCTCGACCCCGAGATGATCAACGAGGTCCTCGAGGTCATGACCGACCTGGCGAAGAGCGGCATGACGATGGTCGTCGTCACGCACGAGATGGGCTTCGCCCGTCGCGCCGCGGACCGCGTCGTGTTCATGGCCGACGGCGAGCTCGTCGAGGAGGCCGACCCCGAGACCTTCTTCACGAGCCCGACCTCGCCGCGGGCGAAGGACTTCCTGTCCAAGATCTTCACGCACTGACGACCCGGTCCACCCCCGCCGACCACCCCGTGACCCGGCGACCCCTGACCTGCACCACCGGCTCCCCGACCACGGGGGCCGACCCGCACCCGACCCGAGGAGAACCCCCGTGCGCCGCACCCGATCCCTGACCCTCGCCGCCGGCCTGGCCGTCGGCACGCTCGTCCTCGCCGGCTGCGGCAGCGACTCCGACGCCGGGTCCGGCGACGAGGTCGAGGTCGAGGCGAGCGTCGCCGAGGCCCCGGAGTTCCCCGAGGGCTCGACGATGGCCGAGATCGCCGACGCCGGGACGATGGACATCGGCACCAAGTTCGACCAGCCCGGCTTCGGGCTCCTCAACCTCGAGGAGGTGCCGGAGGGCTTCGACGTCCGGATCGCCGAGTACATCGCCGGGCAGATGGGCGTCGCGCCCGAGGACATCTCCTGGACCGAGGCGCCCAGCGCGCAGCGCGAGGAGCTCATCGAGAGCGGCGACGTGCAGATGGTCGTCGCGACCTACACGATCAACGACGAGCGTCGCGAGCGGGTGACCTTCGCCGGCCCCTACTACGTCGCCGGCCAGCAGATCCTCGTCGCCGCGGACAACGACGTGATCACCGGTCCGGACGACCTCGCGGCGAACCCCGACCAGGTGGTCTGCTCGGTGACCGGCTCGACGCCGGCGGAGAACATCCGGCAGTACCTCGCCAGCCCCGACCAGCTCGTCGAGTTCAGCGTCTACGACGACTGCATCTCGGCCCTCGACAACGGCCAGGTGCAGGCCGTGACGACGGACAACGTCATCCTCACCGGCTTCGTCGCCGAGTCGGACGACGCCTACAAGCTCGTCGGCGAGCAGTTCACCGAGGAGCCCTACGGCATCGGGATCGAGAAGGGGGACGTCGAGTTCTGCGAGTTCATCAACGAGTCGCTCCAGCAGGCGGCGGACGACGGCTACTACCAGCAGGCGTGGGAGGAGACGGCCGGCCAGTTCGAGGGCACGGAGGTCCCCGAGCTCCCGGCGGCCGACGCCTGCGAGTAGCACCGTGACGACGCCGGCCCGGTGACGGGCCGAGCCGGTCCAGCGGTGGGGGGGGGGGGGAGGGGG
>NZ_JBBIAA010000005.1:149833-185852 GCF_037482545.1 Pseudokineococcus basanitobsidens
CGACGACGACGGAGGTGGGCGTGGAGCCCGTCATCGACAACCTCGACCTGTACGTGTCGGGGTTCCTGCGCTCCCTCGGGATCGCGCTGTGGGGGGCGGTCGGTGCGCTCCTGCTGGGCACCCTCCTCGCCACCTTCCGGGTCTCCCCGGTGCCGGTGCTGCGACGCTTCGGGGCCGCGTACGTGGGGACGATCCGCAACACGCCGCTGACCATCGTCCTGTTCTTCTTCGCCTTCGCCATCCCGCCCGCCTTCGGCCTCCCCGACGCCGACTACTACGTCCTGGGGACGGCCGGTCTCGTCGTGTACACGGCTGCTTTCGTGTGCGAGTCGATCCGCAGCGGGGTCAACGCGGTGCCCTCCGGGCAGGCCGAGGCCGCCCGGGCCCTCGGGATGGGTTTCCGGCAGAACCTCACCCTGGTGGTGCTCCCGCAGGCGATGCGCACCGTGGTACCGCCGACCGGGAACGTCATCATCGCCATGATCAAGAACTCGGCCGTCGTCGGCGCCATCGGCGTCGGGGGCGATCTCTTCAGCGTGTACAACCGGCTCACCAGCGCCTTCGGCTACCCGAGGCTCCCGATCATCACGGGGACGGCCATCGGTTACCTGGTCATGACCATCACGGCGGGCGTCGTCCTCGTCCTCCTCGAGCGCCGGCTGGCGGTGGCGAGATGAGCCAGCCCACCGCCGTCCTCTTCGACGCCCTGGGACCACGTGCCCTCCGGCGCGTGCGCCTCTTCACGGTCCTCGCCGCGGTCCTCGCCGTCGCGGTCGTCGCCGTCGCCGTCGCCCGCCTCGCCCAGCGAGGCCAGTTCGACGCCGAGCTGTGGGCCCCGCTCTTCGACCCGACCACGGACGAGTTCCCCCTCGTCTGGGAGCGGCTCGGCCGAGGACTGCTGTGGACGCTCGCCATCGCCGGTACGGCGATGGCGGCGTCGGTCGTCGTCGGCGTCCTCATCGCCGTCGCGCGGCTCTCGCTCGGACGCGTCGGCCGGCTCCCCCTGGTCGCCGTCGTCGAGCTGCTGCGCGGCCTGCCCGTCGTCGTCACGATCCTCTACGTGAGCATCGCGCTCCCCGAGGTCGGTCTCGACCTCAGCGACAACTGGTACCTCGCCGTGGGGCTGACGCTCTACAACTGCGTGATCATCAGCGAGATCGTCCGCGCCGGCGTGGTCGCCGTCCCGCGGGGGCAGGTCGAGGCCGGACGGGCGGTCGGCCTGACCGACCGGCAGGTCATGAACGGGATCCAGCTCCCCCAGGCGTTCCGGTCGATGCTGCCCTCGGTGATCAGCCAGCTCGTCGTCATCCTCAAGGACACCGCCCTGGGGGCGATCGTCCTCGTGGGGGTCAGCGAGCTCGCGCGGCAGGGGCGCCAGCTGCGCAACGCCCTCGACAACCCGCTCCAGATGTTCCTCGTCATCGCGGTGATCTACATCGTCGTCAACCTCGTCCTCGGCAAGAGCGCGGAGCGGCTGGAGCGGCGGCTCAGCCGGAGCCGCGGCTCGGCGGCCGAGGAGGTCGTCGACGAGGAGGAGGGCGTCCGCGCCTGACCGGACGTCGCGGCGCGGCCACGTCCTCCTCCGCAGACGTGAGGGCTCAGGGTGCGCCGGTCTCGTCCTCGAGGGCCGCCCGGACGACGGCGTACGCGACCCCGGCCGGGTAGCCCTTGCGGGCGAGCACCCCGGCGAGGCGTCGCTCCCGGACCTGCCGGTCGAGACCCCTCGTCGCCCGCAGCCGCCGGGCGACGAGGTCCTCGGCCGCGGCGCGCTCGTCCTCGTCGGTGACGTCCGCGAGAGCGCCCCGGGCGACGTCGTCGTCGACGCCCTTGCGGCGCAGCTCGTGCTGCAGCGCGCGTCGGGCGAGCCCACGGGTCTCCTGCCGCGACCGCACGAGCATGCCGGCGTACGCCTCGTCGTCGACGAGCCCGACCTCCGCGAGGCGGTCGAGGACCTGCTCGGCGACGTCGGGCGCGACACCCCTGCTCGCCATCTTCTGCGCGAGCTCGGCGCGGCTGCGCGGCGCCATGGTCAGCTGCCGGAGGGCGATGGCGCGGGCGACGGCGACCGGGTCCGCGTCCGGGTCCTCGCGCTGCTGGACCGAGGAGCCGGCGGGCGCCGTGCCCTCTTCCGCCGCGGGCCGCCCGGCCGACGAGGTCCCGCGGCCGTGACCGCGCCGGCCGGAGGTCCTCCGGCCGGTGGCCCCCGGCGAGGCCACGCCGTCGTCGCTCAGAACGCGACCTCGGCCTCCGCCGGGGCAGCCGTCTCGGCGGGCGCGTCGACGCGCGGCCCGACACCGAGCTTCTCCTTGATCTTCTTCTCCAGCTCGTCGGCGAGGTCGGGGTTGTCGCGCATGAAGGCGCGCGCGTTCTCCTTGCCCTGCCCGAGCTGGTCGCCGTCGTAGGTGTACCAGGCGCCGGACTTGCGGACGAAGCCCTGCTCGACGCCCATGTCGATGAGGCCGCCCTCCCGGGAGATGCCCTGGCCGTAGAGGATGTCGAACTCGGCCTGCTTGAACGGCGGGCTGACCTTGTTCTTGACGACCTTGACGCGGGTGCGGTTGCCGACCGGCTCGGTGCCGTCCTTCAGGGTCTCGATGCGGCGCACGTCGAGACGGACCGAGGCGTAGAACTTGAGCGCCTTGCCGCCCGTCGTCGTCTCGGGCGAGCCGAACATGACGCCGATCTTCTCGCGCAGCTGGTTGATGAAGATCGCCGTGGTGCCCGAGCTGTTGAGCGCACCGGTGATCTTCCGGAGCGCCTGGGACATCAGGCGGGCCTGGAGGCCGACGTGGCTGTCGCCCATCTCCCCCTCGATCTCCGCGCGGGGCACCAGCGCGGCGACGGAGTCGATGACGATGACGTCGAGGGCGCCGGAGCGGATGAGCATGTCGGCGATCTCGAGCGCCTGCTCCCCCGTGTCCGGCTGGCTGACGAGCAGGGCGTCGGTGTCGACGCCGAGCTTCTGCGCGTAGTCGGGGTCGAGCGCGTGCTCGGCGTCGATGAAGGCCGCGATGCCGCCGGCCCTCTGCGCGTTGGCCACCGCGTGCAGGGCGACCGTCGTCTTGCCGGAGGACTCCGGGCCGTAGATCTCCACGACGCGGCCGCGCGGGAGCCCGCCGATGCCGAGGGCGACGTCCAGGGCGATGGAGCCGGTGGGGATGGTCTCGATGGGGGCGCGCACCTCGTCCCCGAGCCGCATGACCGAGCCCTTGCCGAACTGCCGGTCGATCTGCGCGAGCGCGGTGTCGAGGGCCTTGCTGCGGTCTGCCGTCACGGTTCCGGCCATGTCATCACCTCAGGGTCTTCGCCGGCGTGGGCCGGGGTGGTCTCGTCCGTCGGGGCGACGCTAGGAGCACCCACCGACACCCGTGCCCCCGAGGCCCGGGGGCTGTGGACGAGCGGGTCGGCCGCCGTCCTGTGCACGCGAGCGTAGGCGAACACCCGTTCGAGGGTGGGCGACACGCCGGGCGGCGCGGCGACGGGGGACGTCGTGCCCGCCCGACCACGGCGCGGTCAGCGCCGACGGACGGCCGGGTCGCGACCGAGCCGGCGCTCCGGCGGGACGTCCATGACCTCGCACACCGCCGCCCACACCTCGCGCGGCGGGACGCCTCCCTCGAGCGCCTCGTCGGGGGTCCTGCTGCCCAGCGCGCCGACCACCTGGCTCGAGGCGACCGACCGGGCGTAGCCCGCGCCGAACTCCTCGTCCATCAACCGCCAGAACTCGCTCAGCCGCACACCCCCAGGGTGCCACCAGCCCCGCGCGCCGGGCCGCGCGGACCGCTGTCGGTGGCGGCGGGCAGGATCGGCGCGTGCCCCGACGAGCCGCCGCGACCGCGGACGACGCCGCCCCCGACGGCGGAGCCCGCGAGCCCGCGCGCCCGCAGGCGCGCGAGCAGGTGCTCGAGCGCTTCTCGGAGGCGACCCGCCGGTGGTTCACCGGTGCCTTCGCCGGCCCGACGGCCGCGCAGGCCGGCGCGTGGGAGGCCATCTCCAGCGGCGACCACACGCTCGTCGTCGCGCCCACCGGCTCGGGCAAGACGCTCTCGGCCTTCCTGTGGGCCGTCGACCGGCTCGTCACCGACCCGGTCCCCGAGGCGGCGCAGCGCTGCCGCGTCCTCTACGTCTCGCCCCTGAAGGCGCTGGCCAGCGACGTCCAGCGCAACCTGCGATCACCGCTGACCGGCATCGGGCACGAGCGCGTCCGCCTGGGCCTGCCCGAGCCGGACGTGCGGGTCGGCATCCGCTCCGGCGACACCTCCGCCGCCGACCGGCGGCTGCAGGCCCGGACGCCGCCCGACGTCCTCATCACGACGCCGGAGTCGCTCTTCCTCGTCCTGACGTCGAAGGCGCGGGAGTCCCTCGCCGGGGTCACGACGGTCATCGTCGACGAGGTCCACGCCGTCGCGGGCACCAAGCGCGGCGCCCACCTCGCCCTCTCCCTCGAGCGGCTCGACGCGATGCTGCCGCAGCCGGCGCAGCGGATCGGGCTGTCCGCGACGGTGCGACCGCCCGAGGCGGTCGCCCGCTTCCTCGCCGGCGCCCGCGCGCCGGGCGAGGAGGGGGGCCGGGCGACGACCGTCGTCCAGCCGCCGTCCGAGAAGCGCTTCGACCTGTCCGTCGTCGTGCCCGTCGAGGACATGTCCGCCCTCGGCGAGCCGACCGACGACCTCACGGGCGCCGCCGCGGGCGCGCAGCGCACGACGTCGATCTGGCCGTCGGTGGAGGAGCGGATCGTCGACCTCGTCGCGCCGGTCGACGGCGAGCACCGCTCGACGATCGTCTTCGCCAACTCGCGCCGGCTCGCGGAGCGGCTCACGGCACGGCTCAACGAGGAGTGGGCCGAGCGGCTCGAGGCCGCCGCCGGCGACGGCGTCCCCCCGGACGACGATGCGCCGGACGGCGACGCGCCGCAGGAGGACGACGGCGACCTCCGGGACGAGGACGACGAGGACCACGACGGCGCGGGGCCCGGCCCGGCGGACGACCGGGACGAGGACGGCGACGTCGGGCCGCAGTGGGCGGGGTCCGCGGGCACCCGCCTGGCCGAGCGGCCGCGACGCGCGCCGGCCGAGGTGATGGCGCAGGCGGGCGCCTCGACCGGTGCGCCCGCCGTGCTGGCCCGGGCGCACCACGGGTCGGTGAGCAAGGAGCAGCGCGCGCTCATCGAGGACGACCTCAAGAGCGGGCGGCTGCCCGCCGTGGTCGCGACCTCCAGCCTGGAGCTCGGCATCGACATGGGTGCGGTCGACCTCGTCGTGCAGGTGGAGTCGCCGCCGAGCGTCGCGAGCGGCCTGCAGCGGGTCGGGCGCGCGGGCCACCAGGTCGGCGCGGTCAGCCGCGGCGTCCTGTTCCCCAAGTTCCGCGCCGACCTCGTGCAGACGGCGGTGGTCACCGAGCGGATGCGCTCGGGGCGGATCGAGGAGCTGCGCGTCCCGTCCTCGCCGCTGGACGTGCTCGCCCAGCAGGTCGTCGCGATGACGGCGATGGACGACTGGTCGGTCGACGACCTGGAGCGCGTCGTCCGGCGGGCGGCCTCCTTCGAGCGCCTGGGCCGCCCGGTCCTCGAGGCGGTCCTCGACATGCTCTCCGGCCGCTACCCGAGCGAGGAGTTCGCCGAGCTGCGGCCCCGCGTCGTCTGGGACCGGGTGACCGACGTCCTGTCCGGGCGCCCCGGTGCCCAGCGCCTCGCCGTCACCAGCGGCGGCACCATCCCCGACCGCGGGCTCTACGGCGTCTTCCTCGCGTCCGGCGAGGGCCCGGGACGCCGCGTCGGCGAGCTCGACGAGGAGATGGTCTACGAGTCCCGCGTCGGGGACGTCTTCACGCTCGGCGCCTCGACGTGGCGGATCGAGGACATCACCCGCGACCAGGTGCTCGTGACCCCCGCCCCCGGTCAGCCCGGCAAGCTGCCGTTCTGGCACGGCGACGCGCTCGGGCGCCCCGCCGAGCTGGGACGGGCCGTGGGCTCCTTCGTCCGCGAGCTCGCCGCCGCACCGGGCGGCTGGGACGGGGAGGTCGCCCGGTCCCGGGCGCAGGAGGCGGGCCTGGACGAGTGGGCCGTCGGCAACCTGCTGGGGTACCTGCGGGAGCAGCAGGAGGCCACGGGGCACCTGCCGGACGACCGCACCCTCGTCGTGGAGCGTTTCCGCGACGAGCTCGGCGACTGGCGCGTGGTGGTCCACTCCCCCTACGGCCAGCAGCTGCACGCGCCGTGGGCGCTGGCCGTCGCCGCGCGGATGCGAGAGCGCTTCGGGGTGGACGTGCAGGCGATGCCCGCCGACGACGGCATCGTCCTGCGGCTGCCCGACGTCGGGTACGACAGCGGTGGCCTGGACGGCGGCCTGCCCGGGGACGGGGACGACGACGGGGGGGCCGGTCTGCCCGACCTCGCCGACGTGCTGCTCATGGACCCGGACGACGTCGCCTCCGTCGTCACCGACGAGCTCGGCGGCTCGGCGCTGTTCGCCGCGCGGTTCCGCGAGTGCGCCGGCCGTGCCCTGCTGCTGCCGCGCCGCAGCCCGGACCGGCGCCAGCCGCTGTGGCAGCAGCGCCAGCGCGCCGCCCAGCTGCTCGAGGTCGCCAGCCGCTACCCGTCCTTCCCCGTCGTCCTGGAGACGGTGCGCGAGTGCCTGCAGGACGTCTTCGACGTCCCGGCCCTCGAGCAGCTGCTGCGCGACCTGCGCTCGCGCTCCGTCCGGGTCGTCGAGGTGACGACGCAGACGCCGTCCCCCTTCGCCCGCAGCCTGATGTTCGGCTACGTCGCCCAGTTCCTCTACGAGGGCGACTCGCCGCTCGCCGAGCGCCGCGCGGCCGCGCTGTCGCTGGACCCGGGCCTGCTGGCCGAGCTGCTGGGCCGCGGCGACGGGGCGGCGCTGGCGGACCTCCTCGACCCCGACGCGGTGCTGCGCACGCACGCCGAGCTCCAGCGGCTCCGGCCCGAGCGCGGGGTGCGCGGGGCCGAGGACGCCGCCGACCTGCTGCGGGTGCTCGGCCCGCTGTCCACGCTCGAGGTGGCGCGCCGGACCCGGCCGGACGCCGTCCCGGACGCGGCCGTGCCCTCGGGGGCCGGTGGCGCGCCCGTCCCGCTCGAGACGGGCGCCGGGCGCGACGGCGGCGCCGACGACGGGGTCACCGACGACGGGGCCACCGACGACGGGGCCACCGACGACGGGGCCACCGACGACGGGGCCACCGACGACGGGGACCCAGGGGTCTCTGCTGACGGCGCGGCGCACGAGGCCGCGGCGCAGCAGCGCGTGCCGGCGGTCGAGGCGTGGCTGCGATCTCTGGAGCAGTCCCGGAGGGTCATCGCGGTGCGCATCGCCGGCGAGGAGCGCTGGGCCGCCGTGGAGGACGCCGGGCGGCTGCGCGACGCCCTCGGCACGCCGCTGCCCGTCGGCGTGCCCGAGGCCTTCACCGCGCCGGTGCCCGACCCGGTCGGCGAGCTCGTCTCGCGCTACGCCCGCACGCACGTCCCGTTCGCCCCCGAGCAGCTCGCCCGCCGGCTGGGGCTCGGTGGGGCCGTGGTCGCCGCCGCCCTCCGCGGGCTCGAGCAGCGCGGACGCCTCGTGCGCGGCGACCTCCTGCCCGAGGGCCTCCGCGGGCTCCTCGACGAGCCCTCCGGCGCCGACCCCGGCGCCCCGTCGCCGGTGGCCCCCGAGGCGGCGGTCGAGCACGTCTGCGACGCCGAGGTGCTGCGCGTCCTGCGACGACGCTCGCTGGCGGCCCTGCGGGCCGAGGTCGAGCCGGTGCCGGCGGAGGACCTGGCGGCCTTCGTGCCCCGGTGGCAGGGCGTGGGGGCGCGGCTGCGGGGGGCCGAGGGGCTCGTGCGCGTCGTCGAGCAGCTAGCGGGCGCGGTCCTGCCGGCCAGCGCGGTCGAGTCGCTCGTCCTGCCCGCCCGGCTCCAGCGCTACGCCCCAGCCCTGCTCGACGAGCTCACCGCGTCGGGCGAGGTGCTGTGGTGCGGGCACGGCGCGCTGCCCGGCGACGACGGCTGGGTCTCCCTGCACCTCGCCGACTCGGCGCACCTCACGCTGCCGGTCCGGTCGCCGTGGGAGGCCCCCGAGGGCGGCGCGCCGGTCGCCCCCGTCCCTGCGGCGGCCCGGGAGGACGCCCTCGAGCTCACCGACGGCCACCGCGCGGTCCTCGAGGCCCTCGACGGCGGCGGGGCGTACTTCTTCCGTGCGCTGGCGGACGCCGTGGGGTCGACCGACGACGACGGCCTCGCGGAGGTCCTGTGGGACCTCGTCTGGGACGGCCGGCTCACCAACGACACCCTCGCCCCGCTGCGGGCCCGGCTGCGCGGCGGGCGGACCCGGCACAAGAGCGCGCCGGCAGCGCCGCGCTCGCGCTACGCGAGCAGCCGCCGCGGCTGGGCGGCGGGGCGGTCCCGACCCGGCCGGCCACCCGTGCCGGTGCGGGGGGGTCCGCCGCACACCGCCGGCCGCTGGTCCCTCCTGCCCACGGTCGAGCCGGACCCGACCGTGCGGGCCGCCGCGCAGGCCGAGGTGCTGCTCGACCGTTACGGCGTCGTCACCCGCGGGTCGGTGGCCGCCGAACGCGTCCCCGGCGGCTTCGCGGGGGTCTACCGGGTCCTCGCGGCGATGGAGGACGCCGGGCGGGTACGCCGCGGGTACTTCGTCGAGGGTCTGGGGGCGTCCCAGTTCGCCGGGCCGGGCGCCGTGGACCGGCTGCGCGCGGTGGCGCGCCCGCTCGGCGAGCAGCCCGGACGCGCGGGACCCGGGTCCGTGGACGAGCACCCCGCCGCCGTCCTGGCGGCCTGCGACCCCGCCAACCCCTTCGGTGCGGCGCTGCCCTGGCCCGGGCGGGGCGGGGCACCCGGCCCGCCGGCGCCCGACGGCGCCGAGGTCCTGGACGACGGGTCCCCGGCCGACGGGGCCCCGGCCGACGGGGCCCCGGGCGCCGGGAAGGACGACGCCCGGGACGAGGGCGCCGCCGGCGGTCGCGCTCACCGGCCCGCGCGCGCCGCGGGGGCGCTCGTGGTCGTCCGCGACGGCCGCCTCCTGCTCTACGTCGAACGGGGCGGCCGGTCCGTCCGTACCTGGTCGCAGGACCCCGACGACCTCGCGGCGGCGTCCCGGGCCCTCGTCACCGCCGTCCGTGACGGCGGGCTGGGGCAGCTCCTCGTGCAGAAGGCCGACGGCGAGCCCGTCCTGTCCGGCGGTGCGGTCGCCGGCGCGCTCGAGGAGGCCGGGTTCACGCCGACGCCGCGCGGGCTGCGGCTGCGCCCGTGAGCGTCGTCGCGGCCGCCCGCGTCCCCTGGGACTCCCGCGCCACCGGGGACGCCCGCGCCACCGGACGGGAGGTGAGCGGTGCCGGAGGGTGACACGGTCCTGCGCACCGCGCGGCGCCTGAACGCGGCGCTCGCCGGGGAGGTGCTCCGGAGCAGCGACCTGCGCTGGCCGTCGCTCGCGACGGTCGACCTGGCCGGGCAGCGGGTGCTCGAGGTGGCGGCGCGGGGCAAGCACGTCCTGCTCCGGACGGACGCGGGGCTCACGGTGCACAGCCACCTGCGGATGGACGGCTCCTGGCTCGTGCACCGCACGGGGCAGCCGTGGCGCGTGCGCTCTCCCGAGGGGGTGCGAGCCGTGCTCGTCGCCCCGGGGTGGACCGCCGTCGGGCACCGCCTGGGGATGCTCGACCTCGTGGCCACCGCGGACGAGGCGGGTGTCGTCGGGCACCTCGGACCGGACGTGCTGGCGGACGGGTGGGACGCCGGCGGGGCGCAGCGTGCCCTGGCCGCCCTGCACGAGCACCCCGACCGCGAGGTCGGCGACGCGCTTCTCGACCAGCGGCTGCTCGCCGGGGTCGGGACCTTCTGGATGAGCGAGCTGCTCTTCCTGCGCGGCACCAGCCCGTGGACCCGCGTCGACGACGTGCCCGACCTCGCCGGGGCGCTCGCCCTCGTCCGACGGATGATGCGCGTCAGCGTGGAGGCGCGCGACCCGGTCCAGACGACGACCGGGGACACCCGGGCGGGCCGCAACCGCTACGTGCACGCCCGGTCGGGGCTGCCGTGCCTGCGCTGCGGGACGCCCGTGCGCGTCGCTCCGATCGGCACCGGCCCGCAGGCCCGCAGCGCGTTCTCGTGCCCCTCGTGCCAGCCCGGTCCGCGACCGACGGACGACGGACGACGGCAGGCGCCGCTCGGCCACGACCGACGCGGTGGGGTGCCGGGTCGCCGCCGGGGGACCTCGCCGCGCGCCTGACCGGACCCGCCGCTCCCCCGGGCGCACGACCCCGTCGTCACCGCGTCACCGGTGCCACGGGTCCCGGCGCCACGGGTCCCGGCGCATCGGGTCCCGGACGCGCGAGGACCGCACCGGCACGGCCGGTGCGGTCCTGGGCAGGTGCGGTGGGCCGGTGCGGTCCTGGGCCGGTGCGGTCCCGCACGGGTGCGGGTGGTCGGTCAGGCGGCGCTGACGAGCCCTCGGGGCCTGCGTGCCTCCTCGCGGACGAGGTCGGCGGGGACGACGTCCGGGACGACGTCCGGCACCACGAAGTCCTCGGCGAGGGCGACGCGGTCGCTGACCTCGCTCAGCAGCTCGGACAGCGGCGTGCGCAGCGCGCCGCAGATCGAGGACAGCAGCTCGGAGGAGGCCTCCTTCTGCCCGCGCTCGACCTCGGACAGGTAGCCCAGGCTGACCCGGGCGGTGCTGGAGACCTCGCGCAACGTCCTGCCCTGCTTCTGGCGCAGGTCGCGCAGCACGTCACCCAGCTCACGTCGGAGCAGGACCACGGCGTGTCCCCCTCTCGGGCTCGGGGTGGGCGTCGGAGCGGCGGGGGCAGGGCCCGTGCGGTGGGGCGCCCGGGGACCGGCGGTGGTCGACGGGCGGGTGGCGGGACGACGGGGCGTCGAGGGGTGGCGGGGAGGAGCGGTGCTGACCTGACCACGGTACCCGGCGGACTGGCGCGGCGGCGTGGGCAGACGGGATACGTGCATGACCACTCCAACGGGCGGCCGAGGAGCCGTGTTCCGGGTGGTCACGGTGCCGCCCCGTCCGGGCGTCCGCCGGTGGCCGCACCGTCCCCGAGGGCACCGGTGCCCGCGCCCCCCGGGTCCGGGTGGCCGGTGCCCGCGGCCCGGCTGCTCTCGGGTGCGGGCGCGAGGACCTCGAGGAGCAGCGCGAGGGCGGCGTCGGCGGCGGCGGCACGGACCTCGGCGCGGCTCCCGGGGAGGTGGAGCGCCCGCGTGCGCGGCGCCCCGAGCCCCGTGACGGCGACGTGCACCGTCCCCGCGGGGTGCCCGTCCGCCGGCCCGGGACCGGCGACACCCGTCGTCGCGACCCCGACCTGCGCCCGCAGCAGCGCGCGCACCCCGTCCGCCATCGCCACGGCCACGTCCGGGTGCACGGGTCCGTGCCGTCCCAGCAGGTCGCCGGGCACGCCGAGCACGTGCGTCTTCACCTCGACGGCGTAGGCGACCACCCCTCCCCGCAGGGCGGCGGACGCCCCGGGCACGTCGGCGAGCCGGGCGCTCACGAGCCCGGCGGTCAGCGACTCCGCCGTCGCGAGCGAGGACCCGCGCCCGAGGGCCAGGTCGACGCAGCGCCGTGCCAGGTCCCCCCCGCGCCGCGCGTCCGTCACGGCTCAGCCGGTCGCCGGGGGCGCCGGCGGTCCCAGGCGGTGCTGGCGCACGGCCGAGGCGAGGTAGTCCAGGCCCGTCACGACCGTGACGACGACGGCGAGGAGGACGACGACGAGCGCCACCTCCGGCTTCCACCCGGCGACCGCGTCGGGCGTGGGCAGGAGGTAGACCGCGACGGCCAGGCTCTGCAGCACCGTCTTGGCCTTGCCGCCCCGCGAGGCCGGGATCACCCCCCGGCGGATGACGACGAGCCGCAGCACCGTCACCCCCACCTCGCGGCCCAGGACGACGACCGTGATCCACCACGGCAGCTCCCCGAGCGCCGACAGCAGGACGAGGGCCGTCCCGATGAGCGCCTTGTCGGCGATCGGGTCGACGAGCTTGCCGAAGTCGGTGACGAGGTCGTGCCGGCGGGCCACCTCGCCGTCGACCTTGTCCGTCGCGATGGCGACGGCGAAGGCGCCGAAGGCGGCGACGCGCCAGCCGGGGTCGTCGCCGCCGTCGACGAGCAGGGCGGCCGCCATCAGCGGCACGAGGAGGACCCGCAGGACGGTGAGCGCGTTCGCCAGGTTCCAGGCGCTCGGGCTCCCGTCCGCGTGCCGCCGGGCCACGAGCCAGGACGTCACCGGACCGGCTCCGCGACGAGGTCCGCCCCCGCCCAGCCGGTGACGACGGCCTCCACGAGCTCCCCCGGCCGCGGGTGGGGCGCCCCCGGGGGCAGGTGGACCTCCGTGCTCCCGTCGACCTCGGGGCCCTGGTGCTCGGCCCGCCCGACGACGACCGCCGCGGCGCCGTGGCCGTCGACGTCGAGCTCCTCGACGAGGACCTGCACGCGGCTGCCGACCCGCTCCCCGGCGCGCTCGTCGACGAGCGCCTCGACGAGCTGCTCCACGTGCGCCCGACGCTCCTCGACGACCTCCGGGGGCAGGTGCCCCTCCAGGCCGACGGCCTCGGTGCCGTCCTCGTCGGAGTAGCCGAAGACCCCGGTGACGTCCATGCGGGCGGCCTCGAGGAAGCGGCAGAGCTCCTCGACCTCGGCCTCCGACTCCCCCGGGAAGCCGACGATGACGTTGGAGCGCACACCGGCGTCCGGCGCGAGCGACCGCACCCGCTCCAGCAGCCCGAGGAAGTCCTCCGTGCTGCCGAAGCGGCGCATCCGTCGCAGCACCGCCGGCGCGGCGTGCTGGAAGGAGAGGTCGAAGTAGTCCGCGACCCCGTCGGTGCCCGCGATCGCCTCGAGCAGTCCCGGGCGCACCTCCGCGGGCTGCAGGTAGGTGACGCGTACGCGCTCCACGCCGTCGACCGCGGCCAGCCGCGGGAGCAGCTGCTCCATCGCCCGGAGGTCCCCGAGGTCCTTGCCGTAGGAGGTGGAGTTCTCGCTGACGAGGAGCACCTCCCGCACGCCCTGGTCGGCCAGCCAGCGCGCCTCGGCGACCACGTCGTCCGGTGGGCGGGACAGGTAGGCGCCGCGGAAGGCGGGGATCGCGCAGAAGGTGCAGCGGCGGTCGCAGCCGGACGCCAGCTTGAGCGGCGCCCACGGGCGGCCCGGCTCCAGGAGGCGTCGCAGCACCGGCGGGCCCGAGGCGGGCGCGAGGTCGGCGGCCCGGGCGTCGGCGTCGGCCTCCGCGGCGCCGTCGTCCTGGCGGCCTCCGTGCCCGGGGGTCGCGACCCGGCGGCCACGACGGGCCGTGGGGGCGAGCGGGAGCAGGGTGCGTCGGTCCCGCGGGACGTGGCTCGCCGGCCGCTCCCCCGCCAGCACCGCGTCGAGGTGCCCCGACAGGTCCGCGTAGGAGTCGAAGCCGAGGACGGCGTCGGCCTCGGGCAGCTGCTCCGCCAGCTCGGTGCCGTACCGCTCCGCCATGCAGCCCACGGCCACGACCGCCCGCGTGCGGCCCGTCTCCTTGAGGTCGTTCGCCTCCAGCAGCGCGTCGACGGAGTCCTTCTTCGCGGACTCGATGAACCCGCAGGTGTTGACGACGGCGACGTCGGCGTCGGCGGCGTCCTCCACGAGGTCCCACCCCGCACCCGCCAGCCGGCCGGCGAGCTCGGAGGAGTCGACCTCGTTGCGCACGCACCCCAGCGTCACCAGGGCCACCGAGCGACCGGCACGACCGTCCCCCGGGGCGGTGGAGGTGGTGGGTGACGTCGTCGTGCTCACCGTGGCCACTGTAGGCGCCGCGCTCAGGCGCTCCCCTCCACGAGCGCGCGCATCGACCGCGTCGGGCGCAGCCAGGCGCCCTCGGGCGGGAGGTTGTCGAGACGGATGCGCGGCAACGGCGTCGTGAAGGCGCCGGGCACGTCCTCGAGGTCGATGAAGGTGAGGAGGTCGGACTCCTGCGCGTAGCCGGCCACCTCCGAGAAGGCGATGACGGTGCACTCGACGCCGCCGCGCGCGAGCTCCTCGAGCGGCTCGCGGAAGTTGCGCCCGTCCGCGCTGGCCACGACGACCCGGCCGAGCGGACCCTCCTGCGCCCGCCGGGCGATGTGGTCGAGCATCGCCTCGTCGACGTCGTCGTCGGGCCGGGACTTCGGCCGCGCGAAGACGGAGAACCCGAAGGACCGGACGGCCTCCACCCACGGGCGTACGGACGAGACGCCCGCCGGC
Organism: Pseudokineococcus basanitobsidens; assembly: GCF_037482545.1. Taxonomy (NCBI): domain Bacteria; kingdom Bacillati; phylum Actinomycetota; class Actinomycetes; order Kineosporiales; family Kineosporiaceae; genus Pseudokineococcus; species Pseudokineococcus basanitobsidens. Next base: position 164,050 of record NZ_JBBIAA010000005.1, read on the forward strand.
GTGATGTTCGTGAAGACGCAGCCCTCGACGTCGTGCGCACCGGCCGTCCCCACGAGCCAGCGGGCGATCGCGTCGAAGCGCGGGCGCGAGGCCGGGGAGGGCCGCTCCCCGATGACGTTCGACAGCGTCATGTCGATGTTGGGCGCGTCCCACACCAGCAGGTCCAGGGGCAGGGCGCCCTCCTCGGCCGCGCCGTCGACCTCGTCCTCCACCACGACGCTCATGCCGTCCTCACCGTCCCGTCAGCTGCCACGCGTCGTCGCTGCTCTCGTCGTCGTCCTCGTCGGCCCCGTCGTCGTACCGCTGCGGCGGCGGGGGCAGGCCGGCGTCCCAGTCGTCCTCGCCCGGGGCCCCGTACCGACCGGCCTGCTGCGGCGCGGCGGGCTCGACCTCCACGGCCTGGTCGTACGCCCGGTCCTGGCCGGCACCGGGCACCGGGTCGCCCCGCAGCGCGGCGAGCGTGTCCTCGAGGTCGTCGGGCCGCACGAGCACGTCGCGCGCCTTGGAGCCCTCGCTGGGCCCCACGACCCCGCGGGACTCCAGCAGGTCCATGAGCCGGCCCGCCTTGGCGAAGCCCACGCGGAGCTTGCGCTGGAGCATCGACGTCGAGCCGAACTGGGTCGTGACGACGAGCTCGGTCGCCTGGAGCAGCAGCTCCAGGTCGTCGCCGATCTCCTCGTCCACCTGGCGCCCGGGAGCGGCGACGACGACGTCCTCCCGGTAGACCGGCGCCAGCTGCTCCTTGACGTGGGCGACGACCGCGGCGACCTCGGCCTCGGTGACCCAGGCGCCCTGGACCCGCATGGTCTTCGAGCTGCCCATGGGCAGGAACAGCGCGTCGCCCTGACCGATGAGCTTCTCGGCCCCGGGCTGGTCGAGGACGACGCGCGAGTCGGCGAGCGAGCTGGTGGCGAAGGCGAGCCGCGAGGGCACGTTGGCCTTGATGATCCCGGTGACGACGTCGACGCTCGGGCGCTGCGTCGCCAGCACGAGGTGGATGCCCGCCGCGCGCGCCAGCTGGGTGATGCGCTGGATCGAGGCCTCGACGTCGCGCGGGGCGACCATCATGAGGTCCGCGAGCTCGTCGACGACGACGAGCAGGTAGGGGTACGGCTGCAGGACCCGCTCGCTGCCGGCCTTCGGCTGCACCCGGCCGGCGCGCACGGCCGCGTTGAAGTCGTCGACGTGCTTGAAGCCGTAGGTCGCGAGGTCGTCGTACCGCGCGTCCATCTCGCGCACCACCCACTCGAGGGCCTCGGCGGCCTTCTTGGGGCTGGTGATGATCGGGGTGATGAGGTGCGGGATGCCCTCGTAGATCGTCAGCTCGACGCGCTTGGGGTCGACGAGCACGAGCCGCACCTCGTCGGGCGTCGCCCGCATGAGCACCGAGGTGATCATCGCGTTGACGAAGCCGGACTTGCCCGCGCCGGTGGCCCCGGCGACGAGCAGGTGCGGGGTCTTCGCGAGGTTGGCGACGACGTACCCGCCCTCGACGTCCTTGCCGACGCCCATGACGAGGGGGTGGGTCTGGTGCCGCGCGGCCTGGCTGCGCAGCACGTCGCCGAGGGAGACGGTCTCCCGGTCGGCGTTCGGGATCTCGATGCCGATCGCCGACCGCCCGGGGATGGGCGACAGGATCCGCACGTCGGCGCTCGCGACGGCGTAGGCGATGTTCTTGGACAGGGCCGTGACGCGCTCGACCTTGACCCCGGTGCCGAGCTCGACCTCGTAGCGCGTCACGGTGGGTCCCCGGCTGAACCCGGTGACGGCGGCGTCGATGTCGAAGCTCTCGAAGACGCCCGTCAGCGCCTCGACGACCCGGTCGTTGGCGGCGCTGCGCGCCTTGTGGGGCGTGCCGGGCGTCAGCACGTCCGACGGCGGGAGGCTGTAGGTGACGTCCCCGCCGAGCAGCAGCTGCTCCACGCGCTGGGGCAGCTGGCTGACGGGCGGCGCCTCGAGCTCCTCCGGCGCCGCGCCGGGCGCGGGGTGGCTGCCGGCGGGCCCGTGGGCCCCGCCGGGGGCCTGGTCGGGCGTCGGACGCCGCCGGCGCCCGGGCGCCGGCGGGGCGGCGTCGTCCGCGGGGGCGGTCGACGGGGCCCCCGCGGCGCGCGACCACCCGGGGGGCTCGTCGCCGTCGCCGTCGTCGGAGGCCCCCTCGTCGCGGGAACGGGCCCGCAGCCGCTCGGCGGCGCGCCGGGCACGGCCGCCGGGCCCGTCGGGGGCCGTGGCCGCGGCGTCCGCCCCGTCCCCGTCCCCGTCCGGGTCCGTGGCCGGCGGCTCGTCCTGCGCGGCGCGGCGGCCCCGTCGTCGACGCGGCGGCGAGACCTCGTCGGTGCGGTCCCCGTCGTCGTCCCCGTCCTCGTGCCGGTCCTCGTGCCCCGACCCGTCGCCGGCCTCGTCGTCGCGGCCGCCCGGCAGCCGGGCGCGCAGGCCCGCGAGGCGCTCGGGCACGGCGTGCACGGGCGTGGCGGTGAGCACGAGCAGCCCGAACAGGCCCAGCAGCACGAGCACCGGCACCGCCACGACGGGCGAGGCGCCCTCGGCGAGCGGCACGGCGGCGAGCCAGCCGACGACCCCTCCTCCGCCGCGCAGCACGTCGGCCGTGACGGGCTGCGACGAGCCCGCCGCGGCCAGGTGCACGAGCCCGCACACGGCGAGCAGGAGGGCACCCGTCCCGATCCACGACCGACCGGGCCGGGACGGGCGGTCGGGGTGGCGCATCAGACGCACCGCGACGACGAGCAGCAGCACGGGCACGAGGAGCCCCACGAGGCCGACGGCACCCGCGACGACGGCGTGGACCGCCTCCCCCAGGGTGCCCGTGACGCCCCACCACTCGCGGGCCGCCACCAGCAGGGCCAGGGCGAGCAGGACGAAGGCCAGCCCGTCGCGGCGGTGCGCGGGGTCGAGGTCGCGCGCGCCGGAGCCGACGCGGCGGACCGTGCCCCCCACCAGGTGCGAGGTGCCGGTCCACACGCCGCGTGCGGCGCGGCCCGCCAGCGAGGCCCCGGAGCGCGGCGCCGGCGCCGGGCGGCTGCCACCGCGACGGGCGCCGGCCTGGGCAGACCCCTTGGCGCCGGCCCCCCTCGCACCGGGCCCTCTCGCACCGGGCCCTCTCGCACCGGGCCCCGTCGAGGAGCCGGAGGCGCCGCCCCGGGTGCCGCTGCCGCCGCTGCGCGTGGTGCCCGGGCGGCGCGCGGTGGTCGTGCTGCGCGTCGCCATGCGCGCACGGTAGCCGTGCCGGGCGACGGGCGACCCGAGCCGCGGCGGCGCGGCGCCCACCCGCTCGGCGCCGCCCGCCCCGTCGGTCAGGCGGAGACGACGACCGGGACGATCATCGGACGACGGCGCAGCCGGCCCGAGGCGAAGCGGCCGACGACGCGGCGCACCACCTGCTGCAGCTGGTGGGTGTCGACGTTCCCGTTGGCGGCGGCCTGCTCCAGCGCCTGCACGACCTGGCTGCGCACCTGGTCGAAGACGGCGGAGTCCTCGGCGACGCCCCGGGCGTGGATCTCCGGCCCGGCGACCACGGCGCCGGAGGAGGAGTCCACCGCGACGAAGACCGAGATGAAGCCCTCGTCGCCGAGGATCCGGCGGTCCTTGAGGTCGGCGTCCGTGATGGCCCCCACCGAGGACCCGTCCACGTAGACGTAGCCGCACGGGACCGCACCGGCGATCCGTGCGACGCCGTCCGCCAGGTCCACCACGACCCCGTCCTCGGCGATGACGACGCGCTCGCGCGGGACACCCGTGGCGACGGCGAGGTCGGCGTTGGCGTGCAGGTGGCGGTGCTCGCCGTGGACCGGCATGACGTTCTTCGGCCGCACGATGTTGTAGCAGTAGAGGAGCTCGCCCGCGCTGGCGTGGCCGGACACGTGCACCCGCGCGTTGCCGGAGTGCACGACCTTCGCGCCCAGGCGCGTCAGGCCGTTGATGACCCGGAACACGGCGTTCTCGTTGCCGGGGATGAGCGAGGACGCGAGGACGACGGTGTCGCCCCGCCCGACCCGCACGCGGTGGTCGTTGTTCGCCATCCGCGACAGCGCCGCCATGGGCTCGCCCTGGCTGCCCGTGCACATCAGCACGACCCGGGCGTCGGGGAGGGAGTCGACCTCCTTGACGTCCACGAGCACGCCGTCGGGCACCGTGAGGTAGCCCAGATCAGCGGCGATGCCCATGTTGCGGACCATCGACCGGCCGACCAGGGCCACGCGCCGGCCCGAGCGGCCGGCGGCGTCGAGCACCATCTGCACCCGGTGCACGTGCGAGGCGAACGAGGCGACGATGATCCGCCGCTCGGCGGTGCGGAAGACGCGGTCCAGGGCGGGCTCGATCTCCCGCTCGGACATGGTGAAGCCGGGGACCTCGGCGTTGGTGGAGTCGACGCAGAAGAGGTCGACGCCCTCCTCGCCGAGGCGGGCGAAGGCGCGCAGGTCCGTGATCCGCCCGTCCAGCGGCAGCTGGTCCATCTTGAAGTCGCCGGTCAGCAGCACCGAGCCCGCGTCCGTGCGGACCATGACGGCGAGGGCGTCCGGGATCGAGTGGTTCACCGCGACGTACTCGGTGCGGAACGGGCCGATGTCCTCGGTCTGCCCCTCGCGCACGGTCAGCGTGTAGGGCCGGATCCGGTGCTCCTTCAGCTTGGCCTCGATGAGGGCCAGCGTGAGCGTCGAGCCGACGAGCGGGATGTCGGGGCGCAGCCGCAGCAGGTAGGGCACCGCGCCGATGTGGTCCTCGTGGCCGTGCGTCAGGACCACGGCGACGACGTCGTCCAGCCGGTCGGCGATGGACGCGAAGTCCGGGAGGATGAGGTCGACGCCCGGCTGGTGGTCCTCGGGGAAGAGCACGCCGCAGTCGACGACGAGCAGCTTGCCCTGCGTCTCCAGGACGGTCATGTTGCGGCCGACCTCGCCGAGCCCGCCCAGCGGCGTGACGCGCAGCGCCCCGTCGGCGAGGGGCGGCGGCGGGGAGAGCTCGGGGTGCGGGAGGCTCACAGGAGACCTGCTTCCGTCAGGGCACCGCGCAGATGCTCCAGCTGGTCGTCGTCGAGCTCGACCAGCGGCAGCCGCACGGTGCGGGAGGTGGTGGCACCGAGCAGCTGCGCGACGGCCGAGGCCGAGGCGGCGCCCTGGGTGCGGTTCATCATGGCGTCGACGACCGGCAGGAGCCGGACGTGCAGCGCCCGGGCGGTGGCCAGGTCCCCGGCGTCGACGGCGTCGACCATCTGCCGGTAGGTGCTGGCGGCGGCGTGGGCGACCACGCTGACGACGCCGGCCGCGCCCTGCGCCAGGTGCGCCAGGTTCAGCGCGTCCTCGCCGGAGTACCAGGCGAGGTCGGTGCTCGCCATGACCAGGGAGGCGGCGAGCAGGTCGTTCTTGGAGTCCTTGACCGCGACGACGCGAGGGTGCTCGGCGAGCGCCCGGAAGGTGTCGACGGCCACGGGGGTCCCCGTGCGCCCGGGGATGTCGTAGACCATCACCGGCAGCCCCGTGGCGTCGGCCACGGCGCGGAAGTGCGCGAGCACCCCCGCCTGCGGCGGCTTGGAGTAGTAGGGGGTGACGACGAGGAGCCCGTGCGCGCCGCCCTCCTCGGCGGCGCGGGCCGCCTCGACGCTGCGCGCGGTGTCGTTGGACCCCGCGCCGGCCAGCACGTGCGCCCGGTTGCCGACGGCCTCGAGGACGGCGCCGAGGACGCGCGCCTTCTCCTGCGCCGACGTCGTCGCGGACTCCCCCGTCGTGCCGCCGAGGACGAGACCGTCGCAGCCGGCGTCGACGAGGTGGGTGGCGAGCCGCGCGGCGCCGTCGAGGTCCGCCGAGCCGTCGGGGCCGAAGGGCGTCGCCATCGCCGCGAGCACGGCGCCGAAGGGGCGGTCGGGGGCCGTGGGGCCCCCCGGGGTCTCCTCGGGCGTCGTCGTCAGCGGCACGGGAGCACGCTACCGACCCCGGCGGTCCCCGCCGTGCACGTCGCCCCGGCCCCGTCCGGCCCGGCCCTCTGCGCCGCGGCCCACTCCGCCGCGGCCCGGCCCGTCGCCGCCGCGGTCGTCGCCGCCCTCGTGCCGCGGCGCCCTCGGCGGGGGCGCGACGCCGCCGGGAGCAGGAGCGCCCGTCGGCAGGTCCACCGTGCGCCCGTGCCCGGCCTCGTCGCGCTGCCGGGCCAGCGCCTCCTTCGTCACGGTCGCGTAGACGTCGACGTACTCCTGGTCGGACAGCGCGAGGACGGCGCGCATGACGTCGTCCGTGGCGGCGCGGAGCACGAAGCGGTCGTCACCGCCGCCCGCGTAGCGGGACAGGTCGACGGGGGGCCCGAAGCGGACGCCGACCCGGCGCACGGCCGGGATGCGACGTCCCACGGGCTGGACGACGTCGGTGCCGACCATCGCCACGGGGACGACCGGGGCGCCGCTCTCGAGCGCCAGCCGGGCGGCGCCGGTCCGACCGCGGTGGAGCCGGCCGTCGGGGCTGCGCGTGCCCTCGGGGTAGATGCCGAGCAGGTCGCCGCGCCGCAGGACGGGCAGGCCGGTGCGCAGCGACGCGAGCCCGGCCGCCCCGCCGGAGCGGTCCACCGGCAGCTGCCCGGCGGCGCGGAAGAAGACCGCCGTCAACCGCCCGCGCAGACCGCGACCGGTGAAGTACTCCTCCTTGGCCAGGAAGGTCACCCGCCGGTCCAGCACGAGGGGGAGGAAGATCGAGTCGCTGAACGAGAGGTGGTTGCTCGCGAGGAGCGCGGGCCCGTGGTCGGGCACGTGCTCGCGGCCCTCGACCCACGGCCGGTACAGGGTGAGCACGAGCGGTCCGAGGACGAGCCGCTTGAGCAACCAGTAGAGCACCGGGCCCTCCTCCGTGCCGGTGGCGCCGGCCAGGACGCCGGCGTCCGGCGGACTCTAGGCCGAGTCCTGCCCGGCGGCCGTCCCGGGAGCGCCGGGAGGGCACAGGGGTGGGCGCAGGCATGGGCGCACGGGAGAGGACACGGGAGGGCCGACGGGAGGGCACCCGGACGAGGGGCCGGGAGGGCGGCCGGTGCACCGCCCCTCGTCCGGCGGCACCGGCGCGTGCCACCATCGGCGGATGCCCCCGCGCGACCCCCGCACCGGACGTCGCGACGGCCGTCCCGCCGAGCACCCGCGCTCGCCCCGTCCCCTCGTGGTCGAGGGTGCGCAGGCCTGGTCGGCCGGGTCCGACGGGGCGGGAGACCTCGGCGACGCCCGCGTCGGCGTGCTGGCGCTGCACGGGTTCACGGGCAGCCCGGCGTCGGTCGGCCCGTGGGCCCGCGCCCTGCGGGCGGCCGGGGCCGAGGTGGCCGTCCCCCGGCTGCCCGGCCACGGCACGTCGGTGGCCGACCTCGACCGCTCCACCTGGCGGGACTGGTACTCCCTCGCCCGGGCCGACCTGCACCGGCTGGCCGGACGCTGCGACGTCGTCGTCGTCGCGGGCCTGTCCATGGGCGGGGCCCTCGCGCTGCGGCTGGCCGTGCACGAGCCGGAGCACGTCGCGGGCCTCGCGCTCGTCAACCCCGCGGTGCTGCTCGCCGACCCGCTGCTGCCCCTGCTCCCGCTGCTGCGTCGGGTGCGGAGGACCGTCCCCGGCGTGGCGGACGACATCGCGGCCGAGGGGGTCACCGAGCTCGGCTACGACCGGGTCCCGCTGCGGGCCCTGTCGTCCTTCGTCGCCCTCATGGCCGACGTCCGCGCCGACCTGCCGCGCGTGCGGCAGCCGGTCCTGGTCGCCAGCTCGCGGCGGGACCACGTCGTCCCGGCGGCCAGCGCGCGCACCGTGCGCGAGCGGGTCGGGTCCGACGACGTGCGCGACGTGCGTCTCGAGCAGAGCTTCCACGTCGCCACCCTCGACCACGACCTGCCGCTCGTCGTCGACGAGACCCTCCGCCTCGTGCGCGACGTGGTCGCCGCCCGGGCCGGCGCGGACGGGGTGCCCGCGTGAGCGGGCGGGGCACCGGCGGCGAGGAGCCGGTGGACGTGGACGCCGCCTGGGCGGAGATCGTCGCCCGGTGGGAGGACCCGACGGGCGCCCGTCCCGCCCGCGAGCGCGGTCCGACGCCGGACGACCCGGCCGCGGGCAGGAGCCGGGCCCCCGGTCCACCCGCGGAGCAGCCGCCGGGGACCGAGCCGTCGGGGACCGAGCCTCCGGCGACCGAGCCGCCCCGGACGGACGGACCGCCGCCGCCCGCGGCGCCCGGGCCCGGAGCCGAGCGGCCCGGCCCCCCGGCCGGACCGCCGGCACCGCGACCGGACGGGCGGGGCACCGGGACACCACGGGGCTGGGCCGACGGGGACGCCGACGGCCCGGCCGGCGCCTGGCGGCCCGGGGCGGTGCCGGACGCCGGCCGGCCGGACGAGGAGGAGCACTACGTCCCGCCCCCTCCCGCCCCGGCGCCCCCCGTCGGCGGGCTCGTGCGAGCGGCGTGGGTCGGCGCCCTGGGTGGTCCGGCGCTGCTCCTCGTGTGCGCGCTCGTGTGGCGCGGCGCGCCCACCCCCGTGGTCGTCGCCGCGGTCGTGGCCTTCGTGGCGGGCTTCGCGGTCCTCGTCTCGCGGCTGCCCCGCTCCCGCGACGACGGCGACGACGACGGCGCGGTGGTCTAGGACCCGCACCGTCGTCGGGTCCTCGCGGGACCCGGCTCCGTCGGACCCGTCAGGTCCCCCGACCCGCCGGCTCGGGAGGTGCCACGAGCTCGACGACGAGGGGCCGGTGGTCGCTCGCGGGACCTGGTCCCACCACGTCGGCCGTCCGCGGGCGCAGCCCGCCGCGGACGAGGACGCCGTCGATGCGGGTGCGCGGCCGGCGCGCCGGGAACGTCGCCCCGAGGGCGTCCCCCTCCCGGACGGCCGACCAGCAGTCGGTGCCCCCGGGCAGCAGGGCGGACCAGGCGGGGCCTCCGGCGGCCTCGTTGAGGTCCCCGCCGACGACGAGGGCCGCCCGCCCGCCGTCGCGGGCCTCCGGCACCGCCTCCTCGAGGCCGTCGACGACCGGGCCCAGGCGGCGCACGTGGTCGGCGCGCTCGCCGGCCGTGAGCCCGAGGTGGACGGAGACGACGGCCGTGGACGGCCCGCCGGGCAGGCTCACCACGGCCCCCGCGACGCCCCGGACGGGCGTCGTCGCGCCGCGCACGGGCAGGGCGGTCACGACGGACCGGTGCACGTGGACCCGCGCGGCGACGAGGACGAGGCACCCCGCCGCCGGCCGGCCGGCCGCGCCGACGAGCAGCCCGCTGCGCCGGGCGAGGTCGGCGGACCTCGGGACGGCCCGCAGGCCCCTCGGCCCCTCCTGGAGCAGCGCCACGTCGCAGCGGGCGTCGCGCAGCACCTGCGCGACGGCGTCCGCACCCGCCCGCAGCCCGTGGACGTTCCAGGTCAGCACGCGCAGCGCACCCGGTCCTGAGCCGGCTCCCGGAGCCGCCGCGGCGCCGCGGTCGACGGCGCTCACCCCCAGCCCCGCGAGAGGTCGGCGGCGCCGACGAGACCGGCGTCCGGGCCGAGCTCGGCGCGGACCACGCGGGCCTCGGGCCGGTAGCCGCGCCCGGTCAGGGTGCGGCGGAACTCCTCGCGCGCCGGCCCGAGGAGGAGGTCGCCCGCGTCGCTGACGCCGCCGCCGATGACGAACGTCCCCGGGTCCAGCGCGGCCGCGAGGTTCGCGAGCCCGGTGCCCAGCCAGCGTCCGGTGTCCTCGACGATCTCCACGGCCGCCGGGTCGCCCGCGCGCGCCGCCTGGGTCACCACCTGCCCGCGCACCGCCTCGGGGTCGCCACCCGCACCGGCGAGCAGCGTGTGGGCGAAGGGCGAGCCGCCCCGGGCGAGCTCGCGGCCGTCGCGCCCCAGGGAGTTGCCGGACGCGTACTGCTCCCAGCAGCCGCGGTTGCCGCACTCGCAGCGGTGCCCGCCGGGCACGAGCACCATGTGGCCGAACTCGCCGGCGATGCCGTAGCGACCGCGCTGGAGCCGCCCCGCCTGGACCACCGCGCCGCCGATGCCCGTCCCGAGGGTGATGCAGACCAGCCGCGGCTCGCCCCGGCCGGCCCCGAAGCGGTACTCGGCCCAGGCCGCGGCGTTCGCGTCGTTCTCCACGAGGGTCCTGCGCCCGACCCGGCGGCCGAGCCGCTCGCGGACGCGCAGCTCCACCGCCTCCCGCAGGGGCTCGTCGCGCCAGGCCAGGTGGGGGGAGAAGAGCACGGTCGAGCGCGTCGCGTCGACGAAGCCCGCGGCACCGATGCCGACGGAGACCACCTCGGCCTGCGCGGACAGCTCCTCGACGAGGTCCGCGATGAGGTCCTCGACCGCCTGGGGGCTGCGCGTGGGCGTGTCACGTCGGGCACGGGCGACGACCCGGCCGCCGGCGTCCACGACACCGGCGGCGACCTTGGTGCCGCCGATGTCGATGCCGATGGCGAGGCCGTCGCCGATCATCGCCCGCCGTGCCTGGCGGCGCAGCCGCTCGCCCGCCTGCGCGCGGCGCAGACGGCGGACCTCGTCGACCTCCGGCAGCCGGAACAGGGGCTCGCGGGGGCGCCGGGCGGCGCGCCGGCGCTCCGCGGGCGTCGCGCCGACCCGGGTCGCACGGGGTCCGGCCGCCCGCTCCGCCGCCCGCCCGCGCCCCCGCGCACGCGGCTGCCCGGGGACCGGCTCCGGGGGCTCGCTCATCCGCGCGCCGCCAGGTGCGCGACGCCGACCATGCCCGCGTCGTTGCCGAGGACCGCCGGCTCGATCCGGGCGAGCTCGCGGTGCTGCGCCGCGGTGAGGGCGCCGGCGAACGCGCGCCGCATCGGCCCGAGGAGCATCTCCCCGGCGGAGCTGACCCCGCCGCCGACGAGGACGAGCCCCGGGTCGAGGACGGCGGCGAGGCTCCCGGCGCCCTCGCCCAGCCAGCGGCCGAGCGTCGCGACGAGCTCGAGGGCGGCCTCGTCGCCCTCCTCGGCCGCGAGGGTGACGTGCGGTCCCGTGACGGCGGCGGCGTCCCCGCCGGCGAGCTCCAGCAGACGTGCCGCGCGGGCGGGGTCGGTACCGGCCAGCGCCCGGGCCCAGCGCACGAGCGCCTGCCCGGAGCCGTACTGCTCGAAGCAGCCCGTGCGGCCGCAGCCGCACTGGTGCCCGTCGGGGACGACCCGCAGGTGCCCGACCTCGGCGGCCATGCCGCCCGTGCCGCGGACGAGCTCGCCGTCGAGCACCAGGCCGCCGCCGAGGCCGGTGCCGACCGTCAGCAGCAGCATGTCGCGCGTCCCGCGGCCCCCGCCGTGGACGAACTCGCCCCACGCCGCGGCGTTCGCGTCGTTCTCGACGACGACGGGGAGGTCGACGCGCTTCTCGACCTCCTCGCGCAGCGGCTCCTGCCGCCAGGCCAGGTTGGGCGCGAAGACCACCGTCGAGCGGGAGGCGTCGATGTAGCCCGCCGCGGCGACCCCCACCGCCGTGACGTCGTGGTCGGCGCGCAGCTCGGAGACCGCGTCGGCGACGGCGTCCTCGATGGCCTCGGGGTCCGTCGCGGGCGTGACCCTGCGGGTGCGGGCCACGACCGTGCCGTCCTCGGCGACGACACCCGCCGCGATCTTCGTCCCGCCGATGTCCACGCCGATGGTGCTCATGCGCTCTCCTGTCCTGGGGCCGGCTCCGGGGCCGGCGCGGTCGTACGCCGCCCGCCGCGGGCTGCGGCGGGTGCGGTGCTCGCGGTGGGTGCGGTGCTCGCGGTGGGTCGGCCGGGTGGCTGCGGCCGGCGGGGCTCGGCGGGGGCGCCTCAGCCCCGGGCCGCGCGGCGGGCGAGCTCGGTGAGCGCCGTGCTCGTCACCGTCCGCTCCGCGCGGCGGCGCAGGAGCCCGGGCAGCGGCACCCGCAGCTCCACGCCGAGGTCGTAGCGGACGTCGGTCCCGCCGTCGTCGCGCGCGCGCAGGGCGTACGAGCCGTCGAGGTCGGCGACGACGCGACCGGGCTCGTCGACGTCCCAGCGGACGTCACCCGTCCCGTCGTCGGCGACGTCCCAGGCGTAGGCGAGGACGTACTCGTCGGCGAGGGGCCCGCCCTCGACGCGGAAGCGGGCCCGCGCCGGGAGGCCGCCGGCCCCGCGCTTGAGCACCTCGACCTCCCGCACGGAGGCCGCCCACGCCGGGTAGTCCTCGAGGTCGGCGACGACGGCGAGGACGCGGTCGGGCGGGGCGTCCACGACCGCGGAGGAGGAGGTGCGCTCGGCCATGCCGGCGAGGTTATCGCCGACCCGGGGGACGGGCGGCTCGGTCACCGCGGCACCGCGGGCGCCGCCCCTAGGGTGGTGGCACGGCCCGGACCAGCGCCGGGGTGCCGGCAGCCCCGCCGCCACCCGGCCCCGGGCGCAGCGTCGAGGGAGCCGTCCGTGCGCGAGTCCAGCCGCCCGTCGCTCGTCGAGGTCGACCCCGGGCGGCACCTCGCGCAGCTCGTCGTCGACAACGCCCGCGAGGCGCCGGACGCGGTGGCGTTCCGGCGGCCCGCCGGGGGCGGCGTGTGGGAGGACGTGAGCTGGTCCGCGTTCCGGGCGGACGTCGAGGCGCTCGCCCGGGGGCTCGTGGCCGCGGGCGTCGAGCCGGGGGACCGCGTCGCGCTGATGTCGCGCACGCGGTACGAGTGGACGCTCACGGACTTCGCGATCTGGACGGCCGGCGCCGTCACGGTGCCCGTCTACGAGACCTCCTCGCGCGATCAGGTCGCCTGGGTGCTGGAGGACTCCGGCACACGCTGCGTCGTCGTCGAGACGGACGTCCACGCCGGGCTGGTCCGACGGGCACGGCGCGAGGGCGACGACGGCCCCACGTGGACCGTCGAGGGCGACGGCCTGGCAGCGCTGCGCGAGCTCGGGCGCGACGTCGACGACGCCGAGCTCGACCGCCGCCGCTCGGGGCTGTCGCTCGACGCCCTGGCGACCGTCATCTACACCTCGGGCACGACGGGGCGCCCCCGCGGCGTGGAGCTCACGCACGGCAACTTCCTCGTGCTCGCGGAGAACGTCACCGCGGTGCTGCGCGAGGTGCTGGACGACGACGCCTCGACGCTGCTGTTCCTGCCGCTCGCCCACGTGCTCGCGCGCTTCATCCAGGTCCTCGCGGTCGTGGCCCGCACCCCGCTCGGCCACACCCCCGACACCAAGGACCTGGCCGCGGACCTCACGTCCTTCCGGCCGTCCTACGTGCTCTCCGTGCCGCGCGTCTTCGAGAAGATCTACAACGGGGCGGAGGCGAGGGCGGACGAGGCCGGGCGCGGCGACCTGTTCCGTCGCGCGGCCGCGGTGGCCGAGCGCTGGAGCCGCGCGCAGGACGCCGGCGGCCCGTCGCTGGGCCTGCGGCTGCAGCACGCGCTCTTCGACCGGCTCGTCTACGCCCGCCTGCGCAGCGCCACCGGGGGGCGGCTCGCCTTCGCCGTCTCCGGCGGCGCGCCGCTGGGCGAGCGGCTCGGCCACTTCTTCCGCGGCGTCGGCATCACGATCCTCGAGGGCTACGGGCTCACCGAGTCGACCGCCCCCGCGGCGTGCGGGACGCCGACGGACCTCAAGGTCGGGACGGTCGGCCCGCCGCTGCCCGGCACCGCCGTGCGCGTCGACGACGACGGCGAGGTCCAGCTCCGCGGCCCGCACGTCGCCCGCGGCTACTGGCGCGACGAGGAGGCGACCCGTGCCGCCTTCGTCGACGGGTGGTTCCGGACCGGCGACCTCGGGCACCTCGACGACGACGGCTACCTGCGCATCACCGGGCGCGCCAAGGAGATCATCGTCACCGCCGCGGGCAAGAACGTCGCGCCGGCCGTCCTGGAGGACCGGTTGCGGGCCCACCCCCTCGTGGGCCAGTGCATGGTCGTCGGCGACGGGCGCCCCTACGTCGGGGCCCTCGTCACCCTGGACCCGGACATGCTGGCGATCTGGCTGCGGGGGCACGACCTGCCCGAGGTGGACGCCGCGGAGGCCGCCTCGATGCCCGAGGTGCTCGCGGAGGTCCAGCGGGCCGTCGACTCCGCCAACGAGGCGGTCTCCCGGGCGGAGTCGGTCCGCCGCTTCGTGCTGCTCCCCGTCGACCTCACGGAGGAGTCCGGCCACCTCACGCCGTCGTTGAAGCTCAAGCGGGCGAGCGTGCTGCGCGACCACGCCGACCGGGTCGAGCAGCTCTACTCCTGACCGCTCCCCGGCGGCCCGGCCGGGACCGTCGGGACCGGCCCGAGGGCGGGGTCGGGTCCTGCGGGCACGGGCACCTGCGGGTCCAGCAGGCGCACCAGCCGGTCGACCTGGCCCTCCCACGACCACGCGCGGGCGACCCACCGGCGCCCGGCCTCCCCCCACGCCCGGGCCCGCCCGGCGTCGAGGAGGAGCCCGGCCACGGCGTCGGCGACGGCCGTCACGTCACGGCCGTCCACCACCACGCCCGTCCTGCCGTCCAGGACGGCGTCCGGGGCCCCGCCGGAGCGGCCGACGACGACGGGCAGCCCCGTCGCGGCCGCCTCGAGGTAGCAGATCCCGAGGGCCTCGGGCTCGAGGCCGAGCAGGCGGGTGCGGGTCGGGACGGCGAAGACGTCGCCCGCCGCGTAGTGCGCCGGTGTCGCCGCCCAGGGCACCCGCCCGGCGAGGACGACGTCGTCCTCGACCCCCAGGCGGCGGGAGAGCCGCTCGACACGGCGGCGCGCCGGCCCGTCCCCGACGACGAGCAGCGCCGCGCCCGGCACCCTGGCGCGGACCGACGGCCACGCGCGCACGAGCACGTCCTGACCCTTGCGGGCCACGACCCGCGAGACGCAGACGACGACGGGACGCCCGTCCAGCCCCAGGGCCTCCCGCACGCCCGCGCCGTCGGCCTCCGGCGTGAAGACGCCGGTGTCCACGCCCGGGACGAGCCGCTGCAGGCGGGCGCGCCCCCGCGGCGACAGCGGGCGGGCGATGCGGGAGGCGCACCAGGGCCCCAGCGCCGTGAGGACGTCGACGCGGTCCCCGACCGCCCGCAGCGCGCGGCGCGTGCCCGGCAGGGAGGACCACCACACCTCGTGGCCGTGCGTCGTCGCCACGACCCGCCGGACCCCGGCACGGCGCAGGGCCGGGGCCATGAGCGCCAGCGGCGCCGCGGCGCCGAACCAGACGCGGTCGCAGCCGTGGGCGCGTGCCGTCGCGGCGACGCGCCGCACCACGGCCGGCGTGGGGACGAGCAGCCGCGCGGGGTCGCGCACGACGCGGTGCGGGAGCCCCGCGTCGTGGGCGGCGTCGCCGGCCTGCCGGGCGGTGTGGACGACGACGTCCTCCGGCGGCACCCGGGCGACGACGGCCGCCACGAAGGTCTCGATCCCGCCGGTGCGCGGGGGGTAGTCGTTGGTGACGACGAGCAGGCGGCCCATCCTCAGGCGTCCCGCGTCGCGAGGTCGGCGAGGTCGGCGCGCCACTGCTGCTCCAGCTCGGCGAGCGTCACCCCGAGCACCTGCGGGACGGCCTCGTCGAGCGGCAGCGGGGCCTCCCCCGCCCCCGCCTCGTCCGCGGCCGGCGCCCGGCCCGTGCCGGCCCGGACGAGCGCGAGCAGGGCGGGGCGCCCGTAGCGCTGCTCGACCGTCCGGGCGGCGAGCAGCGCCCCGGCGTAGGCGGGGGCGACGTCGCCGGCCGTGGGGTCGAAGTCGGCCGCCGTCGGCAGGGTGCCCGGTCCCCGGCCCTCGCGGACCGCGGCGAGCAGGTCGGCGGCGACGACCTCGGGCGCCACGACGTCGTCCCCGGCCGCGGCCGTGGGCCCGGCGTAGGCGACGAGCTCGGCGAAGCCCTCGGACAGCCAGGGCGGCGCGTCGGCGGCGGCCCCGGCGCGGACCGCCACGTGGGTCGTCTCGTGCGTGAGGACGACGCCGCGCCCGAGGTCGCCGAGCCGCTCGAGCGCGGCGGGGTTGACGAGCACCCGGTCGACGGCGCCCTCGGCCCCGGGCTCGCCGGACGAGCGGTCCGCCCCGGTGGTCAGGGCGGCCACCTGGTCGAGCCCGTCCGTCCCCGCGCGGCCGAGCAGCCGGGCCAGCTGGTCCTCGTCGGCCGGCACGACGACCACCGTCCGCCGTGGCCAGCCCGTGCCCCAGACCGCGTCCACCCGCGCGGCGGCGGCGTCCCCCAGCGACGCCTGCTCGACGAGGACGTCGCGGCGGGCCGTCCCGACGACGAGCGTGCGCTCCCCCTCGACGACGTCGACGAGCCCGAGGTCCCAGGGCTCGGGGCGCCCGGGACCGTCCCGGTCGCCGGCGAGCAGCCACCGGCCGTCCCGCCGGACGACCGTGAGCGACTGCTGCCGCAGCTGCGGGACGTCGTCCACACCGGCCAGCCGGTAGGAGAGCAGGACGTCGGCCACCCACGCGTCGTCGGCGCCGAGCTCCGCACGTCGCGCGGCGCCGAGATCGGGCCCCTGCCCCCGGACCTCGTAGGACCAGCTCGCGAGCGGCAGCCGGGCGAGACCGCGGGCGAGGTCGCCCTGGCGCTGCCGGAAGGCGCTCGCGCGGGGGTCGGTGCCGTCGAGGACGCCGGCGACGTCGCCGGCGAGGAGGTCGTCGGCCCGCGCGTCCAGGAGCACCCGGACCGCCGCCGTGCGCTCGTCCTGCCCGGCGGCGGACGCCCCCTGCGCCGCCGCGGTCGACGCACCGGCAGGTGCGCCGGGCGCCTCGCCCCCGGAGCAGCCGGCCTGGACGGAGGCGACGAGCAGCACGGGGACCAGGAAGAGGACCCGGACGAGCCCGGTGCCCCGGACGAACCCGGCGACCCGCACGCGCCCGGCGACCCGGTCACGACCGCCGCGGGCCCGACCGCCGAGGGCCGCCCGGGCGGGGTCAGCCGGCCCGGGTCGCTCCACGGCGCGCATCGTAGGCGGGCGGCACCGCCGCACCCGGCCCCCGCGACCCGGCGGCGCCCCCGCCCGCGGGGGCCGTGCGCACGGGCACCAGGCGCAGCGGCGGGACGAGGCCCGCCGCGGCGAGGACGCCCACCGCGGCGCGCTCGGCGTCCCGGAGGCCGCCGTCGGGCACCTCCAGCAGGCCCGCCCCCTCCTCGCGGAACCCACCGACGGAGGGCACCCGGCGGGGTGCGTCGGGGACGACCTCCTCGCCGGGCACCCCCAGCAGGACGCTGACGACGCAGTCGGGGCAGCCGGGGCCGCGCACCGCGCAGCCGTCGCAGTCGACGATCATGGGACTCCCTCCCTCGGGCGGCCGGCGAGGACCTCCCCGACCGGCGGGCCGGACGCTAGGCAGCACCACCGACAACGGCCCCCGACGGCACCGGCCCCCGACGGCACCGGCCCCCGACGGCACCGGCCCCCGACGGCGGGAGGCGCTGTCGGTGGTCGCCCCTACCGTCCGCCGCATGCCCCTCACGACCGCCCCGCCGACCCGGGAGCTCCCGGTGGCCGCCGTCCCGGCGCCGGCGCCGGCACCAGTACCGGCACCAGGTGGCCGGGTCCCCGTGCAGACGTCGCTGGACGACCTGGGCACGCGCCTGCAGGACGTCACCTTCGTCGTCGTGGACCTGGAGACCACCGGGGGCTCGGCGCGCACGTGCGCCATCACCGAGATCGGGGCGGTGAAGGTGCGGGGCGGGCAGGTGCTCGGCGAGCTGTCGACGCTCGTCGACCCGGGGGGGCCGGTGCCGCGCCTCATCACGGAGCTGACCGGCATCACCGACGCCATGGTCCGGCGCGCACCGCCGGTGGCGGAGGTGCTCCCGGCCTTCTGGGAGCTCGCGGGCGACGCCGTGCTCGTGGCGCACAACGCCGCCTTCGACACGGGCTTCCTGCGGGCCGCCGGCGCCCGCGCCGGCCGGCCCTGGCCCGGCAACGAGGTGCTCTGCACCGTCGCCCTCTCCCGGGCCGTGCTCGGCCGGGAGGAGGTCCGCGACCACAAGCTGGGCACGCTGGCCGCCCACCTGGGCGCCGCGACGACGCCCACGCACCGCGCGCTGGACGACGCGCGCGCCACGGTCGACGTCCTCCACGCGCTGCTCGGCCGCCTGGGGGGCGTCGGGGTCCGCACGCTGGAGGACCTGCGCGAGCAGGTGCGGGCGGGCGCGCACCTGTCGCCGCAGCGGCGGGCGCGCCGCCTGCTGGCCGAGGGCCTGCCCGCCGAGCCGGGCGTCTACTGCTTCCTCGACGGCCTCGGCGAGGTGCTGCACGTGGGCACGTCCCGCGACATCCGTCGGCGCGTGCGCGGCTACGTCACCGCGGGCCGCACGCCGGCGCGCACGGAGCAGATGCTCGCCCGGGCGAGGACGGTCGTGCCGCTCGTCTGCCCGACCCCGGTGGAGGCCGCCGTCCGCGCGCTGCGCCTGGTCGCCGAGCACCGCCCGGCCCACGACCGGCGCCCCGCCCCGCCCGGGCAGGGGCGATGGCTCAAGCTCACCGACGAGGCCTTCCCCCGGCTCTCGGTCGTGCGGCGCGTCGCGGACGACGGTGCCACCTACCTCGGCCCCGTCGGCAGCGCCCGCGGCGCCGAGCTGGCGGTCGAGGCGCTCCACGAGGCGCACGCGCTGCGCCGGTGCACGGCGCGGCTGCCGGCCCGTCCGGCCGCGGGGGCGCTCGCGTGCGCCCTCGCCGACCTGGGCCGCTGCGGTGCTCCGTGCACGGGGGCGCAGAGCCGCGAGCAGTACGCCGACGTCGTCGCGGGCGCCCGGGCCTCGTTGGCCGGGGACGCACGGGCGGTCGTCGAGGCGACGCTGGGCCGTGCCGCCGACGCCACGGCCGCCCGGCGCCACGACGAGGCGGCGGCGCACCGCGAGCGCCTGGCCACCTTCCTCGGCGCGGTCGCGGCGCACGACCGGGTGGCCCCGCTGGCCGCCGTGGCGGAGGTCGTCGCCGCCCGCCGTCGCCCTCCCGCCGCCGGCGGCGGGTGGGAGCTGGTGCTCGTGCGCCACGGTCGGCTCGCCGGCAGCGCGGTCGCCGCCGCCGGGACGCCGCCGCTGACGGTGGTCGCCGCGCTGCGGGCGAGCGGCGAGGTGGTGGCCCCGGCCCCGGGGCCCGCGCCGGCAGCGCTCGTCGAGGAGACCGAGCTCCTCGTCCGCTGGCTGACGCAGGACGGCGTCCGGCTCGTCGAGGTCGACGGGACGTGGGCGAGCCCCGTGCACGGTGCCGAGGGCCTGCTGCGACGCCTCGGGCTCTCCGCCCCGGCCGAGGACGTCGTCGGGGACGACCACCCCGTGGACCGCCGGCTGCTCCTCGTCGACCGGGCCGCCACGTCGGTCCTCGACGCGCCCGGAGTCTCGTCCTCGACCTGAGGTCGAGAGTGAGGGTCGCCCCGGCGCGGAGTCGCCTGGTCGACGCCGCGGGCGGGGCGGGCCAGGCTGGAGCGGTCCTCGGCACCTGCCGTCGTCCGACCTCCGGGAGCGCCCGTGATCACCGCCATCGTCCTCGTCGACACCGACGCCGCCCGCATCCCCGAGGCCGCCGCGGCCATCGCCGACCTCCCCGACGTGACGGAGGTCTACTCCGTCACGGGTGACGTCGACCTGGTGGCCGTCGTGCGCACGCGGCGGCACGAGGACCTCGCGGACGCCATCGCCGACCGCATCAGCAAGGTGGAGGGCGTCGTCCGCACCCGCACGCACATCGCCTTCCGCGCCTACTCGCGGCACGACCTCGAGGAGGCCTTCCAGCTCGGGCTCGACGACTGAGTCCTCACCGGCCGCACCTCACGGGCCGCAGCTCACCGGCTCACGACCACGGTCACCACGCCCTGCCACGCCCTGCCACGCCCTGCCACGCCCTGCCACGCCCTGCCACGCCCTGCCACGCCTTGGGACGCCCGCGCCGCCGCCCGCGCCGGCGCCCGCGCCGGCGCCCGGCTACGAGCGGGCGGCGGCGACCCACCGGTCGAGCACGTCGGCCGCCGCGCCGGAGTCCACCGACGCAGCAGCCCGCTGCAGGGCGGCCGACATGCGGACGAGCAGGTCGCCCCCGCCGCCCTCCGCGGCGACGAGGGCCGCGGCCGCGTTGAGCAGCACGGCGTCGCGGACCGGTCCGCGACGCCCCGCGAGGACGTCGCGGACGACGGCCGCGTTCTCCGGCGCCCCACCCCCGCGCAGGTCACCAGGGCGCGAGCGCGGCAGGCCCAGGTCGGCGGCGTCGAGCCCGACCCGCTCGACCCGCCGCCGGACGACGCCCCGGCCGCCCGGCTCCCCGAGGTCCGCGGGCCCGCCGAGGTCCGCGGGCCCCCCGAGGTCCGCGGGGTCCGCGGGGTCCGCGGGGTCCGCGGGGTCCGCGGGGTCCGCGGGGTCCTCGTGCGCCCACCACACGGTCGAGGGCGACGTGGTGGTGAGCTCGTCGAGCCCGTCACCGCCGCGGACGACGAGGACGTCGAGCCCCCGGGCGGCGAGCACCCCGGCGACCAGCGGCGCGGACCGCTCGTCCGCGACGCCGACGGCGCCGGCGGCGGGGCGGGCCGGGTTGGACAGCGGCCCGAGCAGGTTGAACGCGGTGGGGACGCCGAGCTCGCGCCGCACGGGCGCCGCGTGCCGCATGGACGGGTGGAACACCGGGGCGAAGCAGAAGGTGATGCCGACCTCGACCGCCAGCTCGGCGACGCGCGCCGGCGGCAGGTCGAGCGGCAGCCCCAGCTCCTCCAGCACGTCGGCGGTCCCGCACGCCG
This sequence comes from Pseudokineococcus basanitobsidens, assembly GCF_037482545.1. Taxonomy (NCBI): domain Bacteria; kingdom Bacillati; phylum Actinomycetota; class Actinomycetes; order Kineosporiales; family Kineosporiaceae; genus Pseudokineococcus; species Pseudokineococcus basanitobsidens. Next base: position 184,631 of record NZ_JBBIAA010000005.1, read on the forward strand.
ACGAGGCCGCGCGGTTGCCGTGCTTGACGACCCGCTGACCGGCCCCGGCCGCGACGAGCGCGGCCATCGTGGACAGGTTCACGGTGCTCGCGAGGTCCCCGCCGGTGCCCACGACGTCGAGGCAGCGGCCGGGCACGTGCACCGGCACCGCGGCGGCGAGCATGGCGTCCGCGAGCCCGGAGAGCTCGGCGACCGACTCGCCCTTGGCCCGCAGGGCCACCAGGAGGCCCGCGAGCGGCACCGACGGCGCCGCGCCGGCCATCACCTCGGCCATCGCCCACGCCGTCTCGTCCGCCGTGAGGTCCTCCCCCCGCAGGGCCCGGGCGGTGAGGTCCCGCCAGGCGGGGGGCGCTGCGTCCACGTCGCTCCTCGGGTCGCGGCCGGGGCCCCTGCGCGGGGCCGGTGGAGGCGGCCCGGGGCGGTCCGCCGGGCGCCGTCGCGGCGTGCCGGTGGGTACGCCGCGAGCCGGGCGAGCGTAACGATCCGCGCTCGCGCGACGACACGTGCGCACCCCCCGTGTCAGCGGCGGGCGCGTCGTCCATACTCGGGCCGTGAGCTCAGAGACCGCAGTCCCCACGAGCGTCGGACACGCGACGGTCAACCGGCCGAACATGGTGTCGGTCGGCACGATCGTGTGGCTGTCCAGCGAGCTCATGTTCTTCGCCGGCCTGTTCGCCATGTACTTCACGATCCGGGCCGTCGCCCCCGGCCTGTGGGCCGAGGGCACACCCCTGCTCGACGTCCAGTTCGCCTCGGTCAACACGGGGATCCTGGTCTCGAGCTCCGTGACCTGCCAGCTGGGCGTCTTCGCCGCCGAGCGCTTCCAGCCCTACCGCACCGGTGGACGGCTGAACGTCCTGCGCTGGGGCATGGTCGAGTGGTACGTCGTCACCTTCGTCATGGGGGCGATGTTCATCGCCGGGCAGGTCTGGGAGTACGCGACCCTCGTGAGCGAGGGCGTCACCATCTCCAGCACCGCCTTCGGCTCGATCTTCTACCTCGCCACCGGCTTCCACGGCCTGCACGTCATCGGCGGGCTCCTGGCCTTCTGCGTCGTCATCGGCCGTGCTTTCGCGTCCTACCGCTTCGGGCACCACGAGGCGACGAGCGCGATCGTGACCTCCTACTACTGGCACTTCGTCGACGTCGTCTGGGTCGGCCTGTTCGCCGTGATCTACCTCATCCAGTGAGCCGTCCCCGGACGGCTCCGAGCCCCGGAGGG
>NZ_JBBIAA010000005.1:185936-210594 GCF_037482545.1 Pseudokineococcus basanitobsidens
GGCTCCGAGCCCCGCCGGGCCGCTCGCGCGGCCCGGCACCCGCACCCCGAGCGTGAGGAACACCAGGACGTGAGACCACTCGCCGCCCGCCGGCGCTCCCCGGCCGCCACGGCACTGCTGCTGCTCGTGGCGCTCGTCCTCACGGGCGCCGCGTACACCGCCCTCGCCCCCGGCCGGGCCGACGCCTCCCCCACGGTCGCCGGGGCCGAGGGCGACGTCGACCGCGGCCAGGAGCTGTTCCTCGCCAACTGCGCGACCTGCCACGGGCTGCAGGCGCAGGGCGGGACCGGCGGCCCCAGCCTCATCGGCGTCGGCGCCGCCGCCGTCGACTTCCAGGTGGCCACCGGACGGATGCCGCTGGCGCAGCAGGCGCCGCAGGCGCCGCAGAAGGCCCGTTCCTTCGACGACCAGGACACCGCGGACCTCGCGGCCTGGGTCGCCTCGCTCGCGCCCGGCCCGGCCATCCCCGAGCCGGACCAGGTCGTCGCGCTCGACGACCCCGAGGACATCGCCGCGGGCGGCGAGCTGTTCCGCGTGAACTGCGCCATGTGCCACAACGTCGTCGGCGCCGGCGGCGCCCTGACGCAGGGCAAGTACGCGCCGTCGCTGGGGGACGTCGAGAACCGCCACATCTCCGAGGCGATGCTCACCGGGCCGCAGTCCATGCCCGTCTTCAACGACGACAACATCACGCCGCAGGAGAAGCAGCAGATCATCAGCTACCTGGACGAGGTCAACACCGCGCCCTCCCCCGGCGGCTGGTCCCTGGGCTCCATCGGCCCCGTCACCGAGGGCCTGTTCGTGTGGATCGGCGGCATGGGCCTGCTCATCGGCTGCGCCGTCTGGCTGGGGGCGAAGTCCTCGTGAGCGACGTGCAGCTGCCGAACTCCGACAAGTCCGCGCTCGACGAGCCGGACGCCGGCCGCACGCCGGTCCGGTTCCGCAACCCCGGCCTGCCGGCGCACCGGCACCGCAACGCCGACGTCGACCCCCGGGCGGCGAGGCGGGCCGAGCACCAGGTGCTGGTCCTGCTGGCGCTGTCCGCGCTCGGCACCCTCGTCTTCATCGTCGCGTACTTCGCGGTGCCGCTGGACGGGACCTTCGCGACGCTCCAGGTCAGCAACATCTCGCTCGGCCTCGGCCTGGGGTGCGGCATCTTCTTCATCGGCATCGCGGCCGTGCACCTGGCGAAGACGCTCATGCCCGACACCGAGATGATCGACGAGCGCCACCCGCAGCGCGGGACCGACGCGGAGCGCGAGGACGCCGCCGCGATCATGGTGCAGGGAGGGCACGAGTCCGGTCTCGGCCGCCGCAAGTTCGTCCTCGGCGGGCTCGTCGGCGCCGCCGCCCTCGCACCGCTCCCCGCCGTCGTCCTCCTGCGCGACCTCGGTCCGCTCCCGGGGGACGACCTGGCCCACACCCTGTGGGACGAGGGCGTGCGGCTCGCCCTCGACCCCTCCGCGGAGCCGATCCTCGCCTCCGACGTCACCATCGGGTCGGTCTTCCACGTCATCCCGGAGAACCTGTACGAGAGCGAGCACTTCCTCGACGAGAAGGCCAAGGCCGCCGTCCTCGTCATGAGGGTGGACCCGGACGTCGTCCAGGACGACCCCTCCCGCGCCGGGTGGGACGTCGACGGCATCTACGCCTACTCCAAGATCTGCACGCACGTGGGTTGCCCCGTGGCCCTCTACGAGCAGCAGACGCACCACCTGCTGTGCCCCTGCCACCAGTCCACCTTCGACCTGACGCAGCACTGCAAGGTCATCTTCGGACCGGCCAACCGCGCTCTGCCCCAGCTGCCCATCAGGATCGACGACGAGGGCTACCTCGTGGCGCAGAGCGACTTCCTCGAACCACCCGGACCGAGCTACTGGGAGCGCGGATGAGCACCACCGCCGGCAGCACGGCTGCCTCCACACCCACCAGCCGCACCGCCCGCCTGTCCGCCGGGGCTGCTGACTACTTCGACGAGCGCATCGGCGCAGCACGCCTGGTCAAGGGGTTCGCCCGCAAGGTCTTCCCCGACCACTGGTCGTTCATGCTGGGCGAGGTCGCGCTCTACAGCTTCGTCATCCTGCTGATCTCCGGCACGTTCCTCACGCTCTTCTACGTGCCGAGCATGACGCTCGTGGAGTACCAGGGCTCCTACGCGCCGATGTACGGCGTGACGATGTCGGACGCGTACGCCTCCTCGCTCAACCTGTCCTTCGACATCCGCGGCGGCCTGCTCATGCGGCAGGTGCACCACTGGTCCGCCCTGGTGTTCGTCGCGGCCATCGTCGTGCACATGTTCCGCGTGTTCTTCACGGGCGCCTTCCGCAAGCCGCGCGAGCTCAACTGGGTGCTCGGCGTGATGCTCGCGGTCCTGGCGCTCGCCGAGGGGTTCACGGGCTACTCGCTCCCCGACGACCTGCTCTCCGGCAACGGGCTGCGGATCATCGAGGGCGTGATCCTCGCCATCCCCGTGGTCGGCACGTACATCGTGTTCTTCCTCTTCGGGGGCGAGTTCCCCGGGGAGTCGATCATCCCGCGGCTGTACATCCTGCACGTCTTCGTGCTGCCGGGGATCATCCTCGCCGTCATCGCGCTGCACCTGGCGCTCGTGGTCGCCCACAAGCACACCCAGTACCCCGGCCCCGGGCGCACCAACGACAACGTGGTGGGCTTCCCGCTGCTCCCGGTGTACGCCGCCAAGGCCGGCGGGTTCTTCTTCATCGTCTTCGGCGTGATCATCCTCATCGCGTCGCTGGTGTCGATCAACGCGATCTGGAACTACGGCCCCTACGACCCGTCCCCCATCTCGGCGGGCACGCAGCCGGACTGGTACATCGGCTTCGTCGACGGCCTGCTGCGGCTGATGCCGGGGCAGCCGGAGTTCACGGTCGCCGGCTTCACGCTGTCGCTGAACATCTTCCTGCCCTCCCTGGTCGTGCCGGGCCTCATGGTCGTGGCCCTGCTGGCGTACCCCTTCCTCGAGCAGTGGGTGACCGGGGACCAGCGCGAGCACCACCTGCTCGACCGCCCGCGCAACGCCCCCGTCCGCACCGGTATCGGGGTCATGGCCATCACCTCCTACTGCGTGATGTGGGCGGCCGCCGGCAACGACCTGATGGCCATCGCGTTCGGGCTGTCGATCAACGACCTGACGTGGCTCCTGCGCTTCCTCTTCTTCGTGCTGCCGCCGGTGGCCTTCGTCGTCACCAAGCGGATCTGCCTGTCGCTGCAGCGCAAGGACCGCGACCTGGCGCTGCACGGCCACGAGACCGGTCGCGTCGTCCGCACGGCCGACGGCGAGTACTTCGAGGTCCACGAGCCGCTCTCGGAGGCGGACCGCTGGGTCCTCGTCCAGCACGAGGCGTACCGCCCCCTCGCGGTGCCGCCGAAGAAGCGCGAGGACGGCAGCAAGCCCTCGGGCCTGGAGAGGGTGCATGCCGGGCTGTCGAACTTCTTCTTCGAGGACCGGGTCGAGCCGGTGACGCCGCGGGAGCTCGCGGCGGCGCAGCACCACGGCGAGCACGAGGCCATCGAGCAGCCCACGGGGGCCGAGGCCGAGCGCCGGGAGCTCACCTCGGGTCCCTGACCCGGCTCGCACGACGTCCGAGCAGGTGTCGACGCCCCGTCCCCGTCCAGGGGGCGGGGCGTCGGCCGTCCTGTCGTCCTGTCCTCCGGCCACCGGGGCGAGGTCGCCCCGGCAGACCGGCACCGGCCGGGCCACGAGCACCTCGTCGCCGCGGCCCGGACGTCGTCCTCACCTCAGCGTGAGGACTCGCGACGCCCCTCCCCCTCGTCCGCGCGGTCGCCGGCGAGACGCCCCAGCCAGGGGCGGACGGCCTCCCGCAGGGCCCCCCGGTCGCGCCGGAGCGCGTGGTCCCCGGGGACTCCCACGACCTCCGTCCTCGGCCCTGCGACGGCGGCGACGTCGGCGGGTGAGCCGAAGCGGTCCCGCTCGCCCTGCACCACGAGCGTCACGACGTCCTGCGGGAGCTCGGCGGCCCGGCTCCGGTCCGGCCGCTCCGGAGGGTGCAGCGGGAAGGCCAGGGCCAGCACGCCGTCGGCGCCCAGTGCCCCCGCGGTGCGGCAGGCCACTCGCGCGCCCGCGCTGCGGCCGCCCAGGACCAGCGGCCCCTCCCCGGTGACGAGGAGGTCGGTCGTGCGCAGGTGCTCCACGACGGCCACCCAGGCGGTGTCGAGGCGAGCCGGCGCCACCGCGATGCCGCGCCCGGCGACCACCCAGGGCTGGTCGACGAGGACCACGCCCCAGCCGCCCAGGAGCGCCTCCTGCGCCACCGCGAGCAGGTCCGGGGTGCGGGCCCCGGCGCGGCCCCCGGCCCCGTGCCCGAGCACCAGGAGACCGCCCCGCCGTCCCCCCGGCACGTGCACGACCGCCAGGGCGGGCCCCTCCACGGTGGCCACCTCGACGACCGACGCCGCCGCCCCCGGCAGGGGTGCGGCGGCGTCGGTGGGCACGCGGGCGGGTCGGTGGGTCAGTGGGCGAAGCGGCCCCGGTAGTGCTCGTACAGGAGCCCGACGAGCGACACCACCCCGAGAGCAGCGCCGATGTAGCAGACCCAGAAGGAGACGGCGAGGCCGAAGAACACCGTGAAGGCGGCCAGCGCCAGCGGGAGCGGCCACCACGACCAGGGGCTGAAGAAGCCCTGGTCACCGGCCGCCTCGCTGATGTGCGCCTGGGGGTCGTCCTCGGGGCGGGGATCGATGCGGCGCGCGGTGAGCCAGAGGTAGCCGCCGACCATCGCGGCCAGCCCGCCGGTGAGGAACAGCCCCGTGGTGCCGACGGCCTCTCCTCCCGTGAAGAAGGCGTAGATGGCGCCCACCGGGATGAAGACGAGCATGCCGCTGAAGAAGAGCTTCGTCTCGATGCTCACGACTGGTCCTTCCCCTGCCGCTCGCCGCCGAGGTCCGCCTCGCCGTAGAGGCGGTCCAGGGCGTTCCGGTCCGGAGTGGTGGCGGTGGCCGCTGCCACCTCGGGGTGGTGCAGGTCGAAGGCCGGCGACTCCGAGCGGATCCGCGGGATGGCGGTGAAGTTGTGCCGCGGCGGCGGGCAGGACGTGGCCCACTCCAGCGACCGCGAGTAGCCCCAGGGGTCGTCCACGACGACCCGGGGGGCCGAGCGCCACGTCCGGTAGACGTTGTAGGCGAAGGGCAGCATCGACGCGCCGAGCAGGAACGAGAAGATCGTCGACACCTGGTTCATACCCGTGAAGCCGTCGCTGGCGAGGTAGTCCGCGTAGCGCCTCGGCATGCCGATCACGCCCAGCCAGTGCTGGATGAGGAAGGTGCCGTGGAAGCCCACGAAGAGCAGCCAGAAGTGGATCTTCCCGAGCTTCTCGTCGAGCATGGTGCCCGTGAACTTGGGCCACCAGAAGTAGAAGCCCGCGAACATCGCGAACACGACGGTGCCGAAGACCACGTAGTGGAAGTGCGCCACGACGAAGTAGCTGTCGGACGTGTGGAACGTCAGCGGAGGGCTCGCCAGGATGATGCCGGTCAGGCCGCCGAACAGGAACGTGACGAGGAAGCCGATGGACCACAGCATCGGGGTCTCGAAGGTGAGCGACCCCCGCCACATGGTGCCGATCCAGTTGAAGAACTTCACCCCGGTGGGCACAGCGATGAGCATCGTCATGAAGGCGAAGAAGGGCAGCAGCACCGCGCCGGTCACGTACATGTGGTGCGCCCACACCGTGACGGACAGGCCGGCGATGGAGATGGTGGCGAAGACCAGCCCCTTGTAGCCGAACAGCGGCTTGCGGCTGAAGACCGGGAAGATCTCCGTCACGATGCCGAAGAACGGCAGCGCGATGATGTAGACCTCCGGGTGCCCGAAGAACCAGAACAGGTGCTGCCACAAGATGGCACCGCCGTTCTCGGCCTCGAAGATCTGGGCCCCGAGCCGACGGTCGGCACCCAGCGCCAGCAGCGCCGAGGCGAGCGGCGGGAAGGCCATGATGACGAGCACCGCGGTGAGCAGGATGTTCCAGGTGAACAGCGGCATCCGGAACATCGTCATGCCGGGCGCCCGCATGCAGATGATCGTCGTGATGAAGTTGACCCCGCCGAGGATGGTGCCGAATCCCTGCAGGGCCAGGCCGAAGACCCACAGGTCGCCGCCCACCCCGGGTGAGTACACGGGCCCGGACAGCGGCGCGTACGCGAACCAGCCGAACGAGGCCGCGCCGCCGGGCACGAAGAAGCCCATGAAGACCATCAGCCCGCCGAAGGCGAACAGGTAGAACGAGAACATGTTCAGCCGGGGGAACGCCACGTCCGGCGCGCCGATCTGCAGCGGCATGATGACGTTGCCGAAGCCGATGAACAGCGGCGTGGCGAACATCAGCAGCATGATCGTGCCGTGCATGGTGAAGAGCTGGTTGTACTGCTCCTTGTTCTGCACGATCTGGATGCCCGGCTCGAACAGCTCGGCGCGGATGATCAGCGCCATCACCCCGGCGACGAGGAACCAGAAGAACGAGGTGATGAGGTAGAGGTAGCCGATCGTCTTGTGGTCGGTGGAGGTGATCCACGACACGACGGCGCGCCCGAGGGTGCGCTCGGAGACCCGGCCGACGGACTGGCGCGTGGCCGTGGTGCTCTCACCGGCGCCGGCGGCCTCGTAGTACGTGGTCACTGCTCACCACCATCCCTCGTGCCGTCGGAGCCGGTCTTGTTGAGGTCCTCGCCGAGGCGGCCGGTCTGGCCGGCGTCCCGCAGCGCCTGCATCTGGTCGTCGTACTCGTCCTGGCTGACGACCGCGACGCGGAAGAGCATCTCGGAGTGGTACTGGCCGCAGAGCTCGGCGCACTTGCCCTCGTAGACGCCGGTCTGGGTGGGCGTGACCTCCATGTAGTTGGTCCGCCCCGGGATCATGTCCTTCTTGTAGAGGAAGCCGGTGACCCAGAAGGAGTGGATGACGTCCCGCGAGGTCAGCTCGAACTGCACGGTCTGGTCGACGGGCAGGTAGAGCGTCGGGATCGCGGTCTCCGGGGTGCCCTGCTCGTCGAGGTCGACCTGCGTGGAGGTCTCGTAGACGTCGTCGGTGAGGTAGTTGAAGTCCCAGGCCCACTGCTTGCCGACGACGTTGATCTGCACGTCCGGGTCGTCGGACAGCTGCTCGATCGCCGACTGGTCGCGGGCGGTGAAGTAGAACAGGACGCCCACCATCATCAGCGGGACGACCGTGTAGAGGATCTCGAGCGGCACGTTGTAGCGCAGCTGCGCGGGCAGGCCGACGTCGTCCGGCTTGCGCCGGTAGGCCACGACGACCCAGACGATGAGGCCCCACACGAGGACGCCGACGGCGAGCGCCGCGATCCAGGAGCCGTTCCACAGCGAGATGACCCGACCGGTCTCGTCGGTCGCGTCGGCGGTGCTCGGCAGCCAGCCGGTGGAGATCGCCTGCGACGAGCACCCCGCGGTGAGCAGGGCGGTCGCGGCGAGGCCCGCGAGCAGCGGCGCGGCCCTGCGGCGAGGGCGGTTCGTGGCGGTGGGGCGCACCATGAGCCTTCCGGTCGATCGGCCGCGGCGGTCGCAGGCGACCACCCGTCCGAGCCAGGGGTGTTGACGCCCGCGAGGCTACCCCCCGCCCCCCCGACGGGTGAGGGCGGTGGCGGCGGGACGCGCCGTCTCCCCGGCCCCCGCGGCACCGGGGCGCAGCGCGGGCGGGTCCGGCAGCGCGAGGGCCCGGGCGAGCCGCGCGAGGTAGCCGGCGCGGGGGACCTCGACGACGCCGAGCGAGGCGAGGTGCTCGGTCCGCCACTGGACGTCCAGGAGCCGCCCGGCGCCGTCGGCCCCGTCGTCGCGCAGGCGCTCGACGAGGCCCACCAGGGCCACCTTGGAGGCGTCCCGCTCGCGGTGGAACATCGACTCCCCGGCGAACAGGCCGCCGAGCACGACGCCGTACAGGCCCCCCACGAGCCGGCCGCCGCCGTCCCGGACCTCGACGCTCGTCGCCCGCCCCCGCTCGTGGAGCGCGAGGTACGCCGCCCTCACCTCGGGGGTGATCCACCGGCCGGGCCGGGAGGGGTCGGCGCAGGCGTCGACGACCTCGGCGAAGGACTGCCCGACCGTCGTGGTCGTCGCCCGGCACGCGCGACGCAGCGAGCGGGACACGCGCAGGCCGTCGAGCGGGAGGACGCCGCGCGGGTCCGGCGACCACCACCCCAGGGGGCGGCGGCCGGCCCTCCCGGTGCCCATCGGGAACAGGCCGAGCCGGTAGGCGTCCAGCAGCGTCGCCGGCTCCAGGTCCGCACCGACGGCGACGAGGTCCTCGCCCGGCGCGCTCCGGGCCAGGGCCGCCGCGAGGGGCTCGGCCCACGGGGATCCCGTCACGCCGGGGTCCCCCTCACGCCGGCGCCCGTCGTCGCCCGCGCCCGGACGCACGACGGGCCGCCGTCCCCGGTGGGGGGACGACGGCCCGTCGGGTCGTCACGGCGTGCGCGGGAGGTGCCCGGCCCGCTCAGCTGAAGGAGTCGCCGCAGGCGCAGGAGCTGCCCGCGTTGGGGTTGTCGATGGTGAACCCCTGCTTCTCGATGGTGTCCGCGAAGTCGATCGTCGCGCCGTCGAGGTAGGGGACGCTCATCTTGTCGACGACGACCTCGACCCCGTCGTAGTCGCGCACCGCGTCCCCGTCGAGCGTGCGCTCGTCGAAGTACAGCTGGTAGATGAGGCCGGAGCAGCCACCCGGCTGGACGGCCACGCGCAGGCGGAGGTCGTCCCGGCCCTCCTGGTCGAGCAGGCTGCGGACCTTCTCGACGGCGGGGGTGCTGAGGTCGACGCCGTGGGTCTTCGCCGGCGCCTGCGTCGCCTCCGAGGGCTGCGAGGTCTGCGTGCTCATGTGTGCCTCCGCACTGGCGGGCGCCCTGGGGCGCCGGTGGTCTGGAGCTCGTCCTGTCGCGCTGCCCGGCCCCTCGTGAGGAGCCGTCCGCCAGGAGAACGGCGGCGGTCGCCGACGTGTTCCGGCGGACCCAGCGTACGGCCGGCCGGGACGGCCCGACGCGGCCCCGCGGCGCTACACCTGCCCCGCCAGCCGGGCCAGGAGCAGCGCCTCGGCGGTGCAGGCGCGCTCGAGGACGACGAGCGACAGGGACTCGTCGACGCCGTGGGCCCGCGTGTCCGGGTCCTCCACCCCGGTCACGAGGACGACGGCGCCGGGCAGGACGTCGAGCAGCTCGGCGACGACCGGGATCGACCCGCCCATCCCCTGGTGGGCGGGCTCGGCGTCGTCCCACGCCGTGCGCAGCGCCCAGTCCGCCGCGTCGCGGACCGGGCCCGGCCGGTCCCCCGCGAAGGGACGTCCGGACCCCAGCCGCCGCACGTCCAGGTGGGCGCCGAAGGGCACGGTCCGCCCGAGGTGCTCGCGGACGAGCCGCTCGGCCTCGTCGACGTCCTGGCCCGGGGCGAGGCGCACCGAGAGCTTCGCGCGCGCGGCGGCGGCGAGGGTGTTGCTGGCCTCCGCCATCGGGACGGCGTCGGTCGCCACGACCGTCGCGGACGGGCGCGTCCACGTCCGGGCCAGCAGCGGGCCGCGCCCGACGAGCTCGACGCCGTCCAGCACGCCGGCGTCCCGGCGCAGCTCCTCCTCGGTGCGCGGCAGGTCGGCCGCCTCGCCGCGGACGAGGCCCTCGACCGCCAGGTCGCCGGCGTCGTCCCACAGGCGGGCGAGCAGGACCGTGAGCGCCGTCGTGGCGTCCGGGACGACGCCGCCGTAGATGCCCGAGTGCAGGGGGTGGTCGAGCGTCCGGACGCCGACCTCGAGCTCGAGCAGCCCGCGCAGGCTCGTCGTCAGGGACGGGACGTCGACCGACCAGTTGTCGCTGTCCGCCACGACGACGACGTCCGCGGCCAGCCGGTCCCCGTGCGTGGCGAGCAGGTCCGGCAGGGACGGTGACCCGGACTCCTCCTCTCCCTCGACGAGGACGACGACGCCGAGGCCCTCGTCCGGGCGCCAGCCGGGCAGCAGCGCCCGCAGCGCGACGACGTGCGCCACCACCCCCGCGGTGTCGTCCGCCGCCCCGCGCCCGAACAGGCGGCCGTCACGCTCGGTCGGCTCGAAGGGCGGGCTGGTCCAGTCCGCGGCGCGACCGGCCGGCTGGACGTCGTGGTGGGCGTAGAGCAGGACGGTCGGGGCCCCCCGCGGCGCCGGGCGCCGGGCCAGGACGGCCGGCGCGCCGGGCGTCCCGTCGGGGCACCGGGCGCCGACCACCTCGACCTCCGGCATCCCCGCCCCGCGCAGCAGCTCGGCCACCGCCTCCGCGCTGCGGGCGACCGCCGCGACGGCGTCCGGCTCCTGCGAGGCGGACACCGAGGGGATGCGCACCAGCCGCTCGAGGTCCTCCCGCGCCGCGGGCAGGAGCCCGCGGACCCGCTCCACCAGTCCCGCGGCGCCCTGCCCGCCGAGGTCGTCGTCGCTGCCGGGTGCGCTCGTCGTCGTCACGCCCGCGACGCTACCGACGGCGCGCCCCCGCGCGGCCCCGACACCGGCCTCGACACCGGATCCCCGACCGGCCCCGGGGCCGCGCGGGCCGCTCCGGCGACGCCCGCGCCCCTGCGGGTCCACCTATCGTGGGCCCGTGCTGGGACGACGGAAGACCTCGCAGGAACCCGTGGTGGAGACCGCGCCGCGCGCCGCCGCCGCCGTCGACGGGTCGCAGCCGCAGGGCAAGGGACGCCCGACGCCCCGGCGCAGCGAGGTCGAGGCGGCGCGGCGGCGTCCGCTCGTGGTCACCGACCGCAAGGCGGCGGCGAAGGCGTCCCGCGAGCGGCTGCGCGCCGAGCGGACGAAGACGCGCACCGCGATGGAGACGGGCGACGAGCGCTACCTGCCGCCGCGCGACAAGGGCCCCCAGAAGCGCTACGTCCGCGACCTCGTGGACGCGCGGCGCAACGTGGGCGAGTACCTGCTCTTCGCGGCGCTGGTGCTGGTCGTCCTCACCTTCGTCCTGCCGCCGACCCTCGGCCTCTACGTGACGCTGGGGCTGTGGTTCTTCGTCCTGGCCGTCGTGGTCGACAGCTTCCTGCTCAACCGGTACCTCACGAAGCGGCTCGCGGCCCGCTTCGGCGACGACGTCCCGCCGGGGACCGCGCGCTACGGCGTCTTCCGGGCGCTGCAGATCCGCCGCAGCCGCCTGCCGAGGCCGATGGTCGCGCACGGCCAGAAGATCGGCTGAGACGTGCCGCACCCGTCCCGCACCGACCGGCGTCCGCAGCGCGCGGCCAGGGCGGTCGTGGGCGCGGCGTGCGGCCTGTACGCCGCGAACTGCGCCCTGGGCGCCTCCGTCGGGCTGCACCTCGTGGACACCTCCCGGGCGCACTGGGTGCACCACGCCCTGTACGGCGCCGTCGTGGCGGGCGCCCTCGGCGCCGTCGCCGCCGGCGCGCTGACGGGCTCGCGCGCCGGGCTCGCGCTCGTCCCGGCGCTGGTGCCGCTGGCCGTGCTCCCCCGCGTCCGGGCCCCCTCCCGGGCGCACGTGCTCCTCGCCGCGTCGGCGGCGCCCGCCTACGCCGCGGCGGTGCACCTCGCCCGGCACCCGTCCTGACCGGAGGTACCCCGCCCGTGCAGCTCCTCGACGCCATCCGCGACCGCCGGACGACCAACGGCGCCTTCCTGCCCGACCCCGTGTCCGAGGAGCACCAGCGGCTGCTCGTCACCGTCGCGGGCGCGGCGCCCTCGCACTTCAACAGCCAGCCGTGGCGCTTCGTGCTCGTCGACGACCGCGCCACCATCGACGCCGTCGCGGACCTCTCGGCCGGGTCGATGGAGACGATGCTCTCCAACGGCACCTTCTTCGAGCGGTACAAGCCCTACTTCCGGTTCTCGGCCGAGGAGATGGAGCGACGCCGCGACGGCATGCACATCGACCAGCTGCCCGCGGCGCTGCGGCCCTTCACCCGCGCCGTCTTCACGGGCGCCGGCCAGTCCGTGATGAACCGCCTGCGGGTCCCGCGCACCCTCGCCCAGCAGAACCGCGAGCTCGTCGCCGGCTCCCCGCTGCTGCTCGCCGTCTGCCTGGACCGCTCGGAGTACCGCCCGGGCGAGCTCTCGGGCTTCTACTCCGTGTTCGGGATGGGAGCGGCGGTGGAGAACATCTGGCTCACCACCGTGGAGCTCGGCATGGGGATCCAGTTCGTCTCCTTCCCGATGGAGCTGCCCGAGGCCTGGGCGAGCATCGAGCGCATGCTCGCGGTGCCCGACGACCTCGAGCTGATGGCGGTCTACCGGCTCGGGTACGTGCCCGAGGAGGCGCGGCGCCCGAAGATCGACTGGTCCAGCCGCCAGCGCCGACGGCTGTCCCAGTACGTCTACCGGGGGACCTTCGCGACGCCGATGCAGGACGAGCCGCCGGCGTAGTCCGGTCCGGGGGTCCCGCCGGTCAGACGACCCGGAGCACCGCGGTCGAGCGGACGTCGGCGTCCTCCAGGTGCGCGACGACGGGGACCTCGTGGCGGGCGACCTCCTCCAGCCCGGTCGGCAGGTACGCCCGGCCGGGGTCGCCGACGAGGACGAGAGCGCCTGCCCCGGCCGCCCGCCGCAGCAGCGGGAGCAGCCGCTGCGCCGTGGCGCGCTCGTAGAAGAGGTCCCCGACGAGGACCACCCGCGCGTCCGCGAGCACCCCGCCGCGGGAGAGGGCGTCGCCCGCCAGGACGTCGGCCCGCACCACCTCCAGCCCGACGCCGTTCAGGTCGGCGGACCACCGCGCGGCCGCCACCGCCAACGGGTCGACGTCGACCGCGCGGACGCGGGCCGCCCCGGCCAGCGCGGCGGCCACGGCGACCAGCCCGGAGCCGCAGGCGACGTCGACGACGCGGGCCCCGGCCACGAGCGCCGGGTGGTCCAGCACGTGCCGGGCCAGCGCCTGCCCGCCGACCCACGGGAAGCCCCAGAACGGTGGCGGCCGCGGACCGTCGGACCCGCGCTCCGTCTCCTCCCACAGCTCCAGCACGTCGGCCGCGGTGGGGAGCACGACCTCCGGCACGCCGGGCACCGGGACCGGCGCGGCGCGCTCCCGCACGAGGCGGTCCGCGGCCCGGACGTCGTCCGCCTCGCGCTCCACGCCGCCCATGGTGGCGCCGAGGGGCCTGCCCCGCCCGGTCGTGCCTCCCGACCCGGTGGTGGCGCGCACCCGCCGGGGTGGGGCGACGTCCGGGTGGTCCCTGCGGCCTCCCGCGGCTGGGAGGCTCCGCCCGTGAGCTCCGCGACGCACGTGCCCGAGACGACGGGGCACGAGGACGACCTCGAGGCGGACGACGCGTGGCGCACGCTGCGCGGCTGCGGCCCCTCGTTCGCCGTCGAGGCCTTCCGGCGCTTCCGCTACGCCGACGGCTTCTCCCACTCGCGGGCCCTCGGGCTGCAGATCTGCCTCGCCGTCGTGCCCCTCGTCGTCGCGCTCGTCGGCCTCGCGGGCTCCGTCTCCGGCCAGGACGTGGCCCGGGTGCTGCGGGCGGTCGCGATCGGCCTGACGCCCGGCGTCTCCCGCGACGTGGTCGCCGGCACGCTCGACTCCTCGGCCTCGGGGAGTGCGCGCACCGCCCTGTGGATCGGGCTCGTCTCCGCCGTGGCCGTGCTGACCACCGCGATGGCGCAGGTCGAGCGGGGCGCGAACCGGCTGTACGGCATCGAGCGGGACCGGCCCTTCGTCCGGCGCTACGCCCGGGCGGTCGTCATGGCGCTCGTCGCCGGCCTGCCCGCCCTCGCGGGCTTCCTCCTGCTCGTGGGGGCCGGGCCGGGCGGTGACGCGGTCGAGGAGGTCTACGGGGTCGACGACGGCGTCGTCACGGCGGTGGCGCTGCCGCTGGGTGCGCTGCTGCTCGTCACGAGCGTCACGGCGCTGCTGCGCCACGGGCCCCGCCGCGTGCAGCCCGGGTGGTCGTGGCTGGGGCTGGGCGGTCTCGTCGTGCTCCTGCTGTGGTCCGGCCTCACCGCGGCCGTCGTGGAGTACGTCGAGCTGTCCGCGAGCTTCACGACCGTGTACGGGCCGCTGGCCGTCGTCGTCGCCCTGCTGCTCTGGGGCCAGCTCACGTCGGTGGCCATCTACCTGGGTGTCGCCGCGGCGGCGCAGCTCGAGGCCGTCCGCGCCGGGGTCCACCACGGGGCCCGGACCGACGTGACCTGAGCCGTGCCTACGGTGGGGCCCGAGGACACGGTGGGCGGTCGAGGCACCGCACGAGGCCGTCGGGCGACCGACGGGCGAGGAGGCGAGCAGGGCGTGCGCGGGTGGACGGGCGGCGCGGCGGCGCTCGGGGCGGTGGTCGCGCTGACGCTCGCCGACCCGGCCGCAGCAGCCGTCGCACCGACGTCGACGGCGGCGTCCGCGGCGCCCCAGGCCTACGCCTACTGGGGGTCGTTCCTCCTCCGGGACGGCGCCTGGACCTTCGCTCCCGTCGGCCCGAGCGCCCGCACCGCCGAGGACGGGACGGTCGAGGGCTGGCGCTTCGCGACCGTCGGGTCCGGCGACCGGCCACGACCGCCGCGCGGCGCCCCGTCCTTCGAGGAGGTCTGCGGAGAGGTCGAGCCGGTGGACGGCGAGGTGCGCGTCGGTGTCGTCGTGGACTACGGCCGCGCCGTCGACGCACCCCCCGGCAGCTCCGACGAGCCGCCGGGGCCCCGGGCCGCCTGCGCCCAGGTGCCCGACGGCTCCTCGGGCGAGGCCGTCCTCGACGACGTGGCCGACCTCCGGGCGCAGGACGGCGTCCTGTGCGCCCTCGACGGCTACCCGGTCACGACGTGCCAGCCCGCCGTCGACCTGCCCGACGCCGCCCGGGCCGGCGACCGGCCCGTCGACGTGGCGGTGGGCGCCCCCGCCCCGGAGGTCGCCGCGGTCGACGACGCCCCCGCGGCGACGGGGGTCGCCGGGCCGGTCGGGCTGGCCGCGGCCGTCGCCGCCGCGCTCGCCGTCGCGGCCGGGCTGGCCGTGGGCGGGCGGGCCCTCCTGCGGCGGCGGGGCGACCGGTGAGCCTCCTCGACCCCGACCACCTGCTGGCCTCGCTGGGCCCGCTCGGCATCCTGCTGGTGCTCTTCGCCGAGACGGGGCTGCTCGTGGGCGTCGTCCTGCCCGGCGACACGCTGCTGCTCACGGCCGGCCTGCTGGCGGCCTCGCCGGCGACGTCGGCCACGCACCTGGACCTCGCCGCCGTCCTCGCCGCCGCCGCGGTGGGCGCCCTGGCGGGCGCGCAGACCGGGTACCAGCTCGGGCGGGTCGCCGGCCCCCGGCTCCTGGACGGCGCGCGCCGCCCGCGGCTGCGGCGGGGCGCCGAGCGCGCGGCCGCCGTCCTGGAGCGCTACGGACCCGGCCGCGCCGTCGTCCTCGCGCGCTTCGTCCCGGTGGTCCGCACGGTCCTCAACCCGCTGGCCGGGGCGATGCACGTGCGCCCGCGGGTCTTCGTCCCGGCGCAGGTCGCCGGCGGGCTGGTCTGGTCGCTCGGCCTCCCGCTGGCCGGCTACCTGCTGGGCAGCCGGGTCCCCGGGCTGGAGACCTACCTGCTGCCCGTGGTGGGGGTCGTCGTGGTGCTCACGCTCGTCCCCCTCCTCGTGGAGGCCGTGCGCTCGCGCCGCGCCGCCTGACGTCCCCTCGCCGGGCGGGCCGGGTGCCTCAGGCGCGGGTGCGGTCCGGCACGAAGGGCGGCCGGACGACGCGGCAGCGCACGCTGCGCCCGCGGACGTCGACGGCCACGACGTCGTCGCGCGCCACCCCGGGGTCGAGCAGGGCCAGCGCGATCCCCACGCCGAGCGTCGGCGAGAAGGTGCCGGACGTCGTCGTGCCGAGCGGCGTCCCGTCGGCGCCCTCGACGGGCAGCCCCGAGCGCAGGACGCCACGGCCCTCGGCGAGCAGGCCCCACGCGCGACGGGCGGGTCCGGCCTCGCGCTCGGCGACGAGCGCGGCGCGCCCCCAGAAGGCGGGCTTGTCCCAGCCGACCGCCCAGCCGGTCCGCGCCTGCACGGGCGTGATCTCCCGGGTGAGCTCGTGGCCGTGGAGGGCGTACCCCATCTCCGTGCGCAACGTGTCCCGGGCCCCGAGGCCGCAGGCCCGTCCGTCCCGGGCCCGCACCTGCTCCAGCGCGGCGTCCCAGAGGTCTCCCGCGTCCTCCCAGCGGGGCACCAGCTCGTAGCCGCGCTCGCCGGTGTAGCCGGTGCGGCACACGAGCACGGGCCGCCCGCGCCACGACGCCTCGACCCAGCCCATGTAGTCCGCGCCGACGGGCAGGCCGAGGGCGTGCAGGACGCCGTCGGACTCCGGCCCCTGCACGGCGAGGACCGCGTGCTCGCGGTGCTCGTCGAGCACCTCCACCCCGGCCGGGGCCGCCTCCCGCAGCCGCCGCGCGACCTCGGCGGCGTTGGCCGCGTTCGGCACCGTGAAGACCTCGTCGTCGCCGACGAGGTAGGCGATGAGGTCGTCGACGACCCCGCCGTCCTCCGCGCAGCACAGCGTGTACTGCGCCCGGCCGGGCGCGATCCGCCCGAGGTCGTTCGCCAGGCACCCGTCGACGAAGGCGGCGGCCCCCTCGCCGCGGACGCGCACCTTGCCCAGGTGGCTGACGTCGAAGAGGCCCGCGGCCTCGCGCACGGCCCGGTGCTCGGCGACGACGCCGCCGCCCGCGTGCTCCAGCGGCATCGACCAGCCGCCGAAGTCCGCCATCCTGGCGCCGGCGGCCACGTGCCGCTCGTGCAGCGGGCCGTGCTGCGCGGACGGCGGGGCGACGACCTCGTCGGCGGCCTCCTCCCGCACCTGCGGCGCCTCGGCGGCGGCCCGCTGCGCCGCCCGCCCGGCGTCCCGGCCTCCCCCGGCGGTCCGCGGGTCGGGGGCGTCCGGTCCGGCTGCGGTGCTCACGGCCGTCGACCCTAGCGAGGACCCGGCCTCCCGCCCGGACGACCGGCGAGCGCGCCGACGGGACGGGCCGCCCCCGGACGAGCGCAGGTCGCGGCCGCGGTCCCCCTCGGTAGCCTCGCCGGATGACCTCCGTGACCCTGCAGAACAAGGACGCCGCGTCGGCCTCCGCCGACGCCGTCGTCCTCGCCGTCGCCGTCACCGACGACGGCCCCCGCCTCCTCGCCGACCTCCCTCGCGCCCTGCGCTGGCTCACGGGCTCGCTCACGGCCCTGGGCGTGTCCGGTGCCGCCGACGAGGTCGTCCGGGTCCCGTCCGCCGGCGGCGCCTCCGCCGACGTGCTCGTGCTCGCCGGCGTCGGCCGCGTGACCGGCGGCCGGCCCGGACGCGAGGCGCTGCGCCGGGCCGCCGGGGCCGCCGCCCGCGCGTGCGCCGGCCTCGGGACGCTCGCGCTGGCGCTGCCCGCGGCCGACGTCGAGGACGGCGTGGCCGCCGTCGAAGGAGCCCTGCTGGGGGCCTACAGCTACACGACCTACAAGGAGCGGACGTCGGGGGCCCAGAAGGCGCCCGTCGGCGAGGTCGTGCTCCTGACCTCCTCGCCCCGCGACAAGGCGCTGCGGGCCGGGGTCGAGCGCGCCCGGGTCCTCGCCGACGCCGTCGCGGCGACCCGCGACCTCGTCAACGCCCCGCCCGTCGACCTGTACCCCGAGTCCTTCGCCGACGTCGCCGTCGCCGCCGGCAAGGAGCACGGCCTCAAGGTCACGGTGCTCGACGACGTGGCGCTGGCCAAGGGCGGCTACGGCGGCCTCACCGGCGTCGGCAAGGGGTCCGCGCGCGGACCCCGCCTCGTGAGCGTGACGTGGTCGCCGCGCGGGGCCTCCGCGAAGGTGGCGCTGGTCGGCAAGGGCATCACGTTCGACTCGGGCGGCCTGTCCATCAAGCCGGCGGCGTCGATGGAGACGATGAAGTGCGACATGGGGGGCGCCGCCGCGGTGCTGCAGGCCGTCGTCGCCGCGGCGCGGCTGAAGCTGCCCGTCGAGGTGACGGCGTGGCTGTGCCTCGCCGAGAACATGCCGGGCGGCGGTGCCATGCGCCCCTCCGACGTGATCACCACCTACGGCGGCCGCACGGTCGAGGTGCTCAACACCGACGCCGAGGGCCGGCTCGTCCTCGCCGACGGGCTCGTCTCGGCGAGCGAGCAGAAGCCGGACCTCATCCTCGACGTCGCCACGCTGACGGGTGCGCAGATGGTCGCCCTGGGCAGCCGCGTCGCCGCCGTCATGGCCGAGGACGAGGCCGTGGGCCGTCGGGTCCTCGCCGCCGCCGAGCGCTCCGGCGAGCAGTTCTGGCCGATGCCGCTGCCCGAGGAGCTGCGGGCGAGCCTGGACTCCCCCGTCGCCGACATCAAGAACATGGGCGAGCGCTACGGCGGGATGCTCGTCGCCGGCCTCTTCCTGCGGGAGTTCGTCGGCCGCACGGGCGGCGAGGGCAGCCCCCGCATCCCGTGGGCCCACCTGGACATCGCGGGGCCGGCCTTCAACGAGGGCGCGCCGTGGGGCTACACCGGCAAGGGCGGCACGGGCGTCGCCGTCCGCACGCTCGTCCAGGTGCTCGAGGACGCCGCCGCGCGCTGAGCCCCGGCGGCGGGACCGACGCAGGGCGCCCTCCCCGGCCGGGGTGGGCGCCCTGCGTCGTCCTCGGCCTCGCGGCACCGCCCGTGGCGGACCGGCGCGAGCGGTGGTCCGCCCGTCACCCTCCCGCGAGAGCGGCCCGCACCAGCGCCAGCGCCCGGTCGGGGTCGAGGCCCAGGCGACGCACCCGCTCGGCGAAGGCGGCGGCGGCCTGCACCGCCTCGGCCTCGGGCCCGGGCCGCGCCGCCACGACCGTGCCGGCGCGCCCGCGCGTCTCGACGACGCCGTCCGCCTCCAGCTCCTTGTACGCGCGGGCCACGGTGCCCGGCGCCAGCCCGAGGTCCGCGGCGAGCCGGCGCACCGGCGGCAGCCGCTCCCCCGGCGCGAGCCCACCCGCCTCCACCGCGGCCACGACCTGCGCCCTCAGCTGCTCGAAGGGCGGGACGCCCGACCCGGGGTCGACGGACAGGGGGGTCGTCGACGGCGGGGTCATGGACGACGGGGTCATGGACGGCGGGGTCATCGACGGCGCCGGGCCTTCTCCTCGGCGCGCTTGCGGGCGTTCCAGTCGCGCATGCGCTGGGGGTAGCCGGTGAAGTTGACGTCGTAGAAGGGCATCGCGAGGTCCTGCGCGAAGGACCGGGCCGTGCGGGCGTCCGGGACCCGGCGGCGGGTCCACTCCCCGTCCGTGGCGATGAGCAGGAGCGTCAGGCCGGTGTCGTGGGTCGCGGGCTCCAGGTAGGCCTCGACGCCGACCCGCGTGCGCGCGAACTCGGCGAGGTGCGAGGACGCCTCTCCCCGCTCGGCGCGGGCGCTCGTCCCCGTCGACCCCGCGGAGGACGTGGCGCCCCCGCGGGCACCTGCGCGGCCGACCAGCCGGGACCACCAGCCCATGTGCCTCCGCCTCCCGTCGTCGTGCCGGCCCGTCCGGGCCCCTCGTGCGCCGGGGCCCGTGCGGGGCCCGCCGGGTCACGCTAGCCGCGCCTCCCCACGACCCGCTGCGCGCGGGACCGTCCGGGCGGGGCGTCGGCGGCGTCCGGTTGCCGTGCGGCGCCGCGGTAGTGCCAGGATGGGCGACGCCCTGGCCCGACGTCGCCACGTCCGCCGGACGACGTCACCGCGTCCGCCGGACGACGACACCGCGTCCGCCGGACGACGCGTCCGCGCCGGGGCGGACCACCGCCGTCAGCGAGCCGAGGAGCCCCGCGTGCCCGAGTCCCCCGCAGACACCGTCTACGACGTCGTCGTCCTGGGTGGTGGCAGCGGCGGGTACTCCGCGGCCTTCCGCGCCGCCGAGCTGGGGCTGTCGGTGTGCCTCGTCGAGAAGGCCGAGCTGGGCGGGACCTGCCTGCACCGCGGCTGCATCCCCACCAAGGCGCTGCTGCACGCCGCCGAGGTCGCCGACTCCGCCCGCCACGCCGCGAGCATCGGCGTCCGGGCGCAGCTCGACGGCATCGACATGGCCGGCGTCAACACGTACAAGGACGGCATCGTCAGCCGCCTCTACAAGGGCCTGCAGGGGCTGGTGAAGGCGCACAAGATCACCCTGGTGGAGGGCGAGGGGCGGCTCGTGGCCGCCGACGCCGTCGAGGTCGACGGCACCCGCTACCGGGGCAAGGACGTGGTCCTGGCGACCGGCTCCTACTCCAAGACCCTGCCCGGGCTGGAGCTCGGCGGCCGGGTCATCACGAGCGAGCAGGCGATCCGGCTCGACTCCGTGCCGAAGAGCGTCGTCGTCCTCGGCGGCGGCGTCATCGGCTGCGAGTTCGCCAGCGTGTGGAAGTCCTTCGGCGTCGACGTGACGATCGTCGAGGCCCTCCCCCGTCTCGTCGCCGCCGAGGACGAGGCGGCGTCCAAGGCGCTCGAGCGAGCCTTCCGCAAGCGCAAGATCGCCTTCTCCACCGGCGTCCGGTTCAAGGGCGTGACGCAGGACGACTCGGGCGTCCACGTCGAGCTGGAGGACGGCAAGACCTTCGACGCCGAGCTCCTGCTCGTCGCCGTCGGCCGCGGGCCGACGACGGACGGCCTGGGGTACGCCGAGGCGGGCGTCACGCTCGACCGCGGCTTCGTCATCACCGACGACCGTCTGCGCACCGGCGTGAAGACCGACGGCGGCGGGGACGTCTACGCGGTCGGCGACATCGTCCCGGGCCTGCAGCTGGCGCACCGCGGGTTCGCGCAGGGGATCTTCGTCGCCGAGGAGATCGCCGGGCAGCAGCCCGCCCCCGTCGTCGACGCCATGGTCCCGCGCGTGACGTACTCCAACCCCGAGATCGCCTCCGTCGGGCTCACCGAGCGCCAGGCGCGCGAGCTGCACGGCGACGACCAGGTCGAGGTGCTCGAGTACAACCTCGGCGGCAACGGCAAGAGCCAGATCCTCGGCACGGCGGGCTTCGTCAAGCTGGTCCGGCAGAAGGACGGACCGGTCGTCGGCTTCGTCGCCGTCGGCGAGCGCATGGGTGAGCAGGTCGGCGAGGGCCAGCTCATCGTCAGCTGGGAGGCCTTCCCCGAGGAGGTCGCAGCCCTCGTGCACGCCCACCCGACCCAGAACGAGTCCCTCGGGGAGGCGCACATGGCGCTCGCCGGCAAGCCCCTCCACAGCCACAGCTGAGGCCGCGGGCCGAGCCGGCCCGTCCCCGCCGAGCCGTCCGACGATCTGAACAGGAGACCCCATGTCCCAGTCCGTGCAGATGCCCGCCCTCGGCGAGAGCGTCACGGAGGGCACCGTCACGCGCTGGCTCAAGCAGGTCGGCGACAGCGTCGAGGTCGACGAGCCCCTGCTCGAGGTGTCCACCGACAAGGTCGACACCGAGGTCCCCTCGCCGGTGGCGGGGACGCTGCAGAAGATCCTCGTCGACGAGGACGAGACGGGGGAGGTCGGCGCCGACCTCCCCCGTCTCGTCCTCGTCGACGAGGACGAGACGGGGGAGGTCGGCGCCGACCTCGCGGTCATCGGCGACGGCGAGGGCGACGACGGCGCCGGCAGCGGCTCCGACCAGCAGGACGCGGGCGGCGAGGACGACCAGCAGGCCGAGGCCGACCCGGAGCCCGCCCCGCAGGAGCCTGCGGGGCAGCAGGGCCAGGGGTCCGGGTCGGGCGACCAGGGCGGCGGCACGCCGGTGGCCATGCCGGCGCTCGGCGAGAGCGTCACCGAGGGCACCGTCACGCGCTGGCTCAAGTCCGAGGGCGACACCGTCGAGGTCGACGAGCCCCTCCTCGAGGTCTCGACCGACAAGGTCGACACCGAGGTCCCCTCCCCCGTGGCCGGGACGATCACGAAGATCCTCGTCGGCGAGGACGAGACCGTCGACGTCGGCACCGACCTGGTCGTCGTCGGCGGCCAGCCCTCGGCCGACCAGCCCTCGGGCGACCAGGACGCCGGGACGGCGCAGGAGGCCCCGGCCCCCGAGCCGGGCGGCGCGGACGACGCGGAGGACCTCGGCGACGAGGCGGCCTCGCGGCAGGCCGCCGAGCAGCAGGCGGAGGAGAAGACGTCCTCGCGCGGGTCCGGGGACGACGGCGGCGACCCGCAGGCCCCGCCCGCCGGGGAGTCCGAGCCGGAGCAGGACGCCGACGCCTACACCTCGCCGACGCCGCAGGTGCCCACGGGCACGGCCCAGCCCCAGGCCTCCGCGCCGGGCGGCTCCACCGCGGGCGCCTCGCCGCAGCAGACGGGCAGCGGGTACGTGACGCCGCTGGTGCGCAGGCTGGCGCAGCAGCACGGCGTCGACCTGTCGACGCTCACCGGGACCGGCGTCGGCGGGCGGCTGCGCAAGCAGGACGTCCTCGCCGCGGCCGAGCAGGGCGCGCAGCAGCCCCCGCAGGGCGACCAGCAGGCCCCGGCCGAGACGGCGCCGGCCGAGCAGGCCGCCCCGGCGCGCCCGTCGGTCGCCGACCGCACCCGGGAGACCGCGCAGGCGGCCGCCGGCAAGCGCGGCACCACCGAGAAGATGAGCCGCCTGCGCAAGGTCATCGCGCAGCGCATGGTCGAGTCGCTGCAGGTCTCGGCGCAGCTGACGACCGTGGTCGAGGTCGACGTCACCCGTATCGCCCGCCTGCGGGCCCGGGCCAAGTCGTCCTTCGAGCAGCGCGAGGGCGGCCGGCTGTCGTTCATGCCGTTCTTCGCGCTCGCCGCCACCGAGGCGCTGAAGGCGTTCCCCCAGGTGAACGCGAGCGTGGACGGCGACTCGATCGTCTACCACGCGGGCGAGCACCTGGGCATCGCCGTCGACACCGAGCGAGGACTGCTCGTCCCCGTCATCAAGGACGCCGGGGACCTCAACCTCGCGGGTCTGAACCGGCGGATCGCCGACCTCGCCGAGCGCACCCGGACCAACAAGGTCACGCCGGACGACCTGTCCGGCGGCACGTTCACCATCACGAACACGGGCAGCCGCGGCGCCCTGTTCGACACGCCCATCATCAACCAGCCGCAGGTGGCCATCCTCGGCACCGGGTCGATCGTCAAGCGGCCGGTCGTGGTGGCCGACGGGGACGGCGGCGAGTCCATCGCGGTGCGGTCGATGATGTACCTGGCCCTGTCCTACGACCACCGCATCGTGGACGGCGCCGACGCGGCCCGCTTCCTCTCGACGCTGAAGGCGCGCCTCGAGGAGGGCGCCTTCGAGTCCGAGCTGGGGCTCTGAGCGGACGCAGCCGTCGTCGACCGCCCGCCGCGCCCGTGTGCGGCGGGCGGTGGACGCGGCAGGAGGGGAGCCCCCAGGTGGTGGATCGGGCGAGCACGGACGTGGTGACGGCCGACGGTGCGGCCCCGCGCGGGACGTCGTCGTGAAGGTCGTCGTGTGCGGCGCGTCCGGCCTGATCGGGACGGCGCTGCGCGAGCGGCTCGTCGGGCTGGGGCACGAGGTCGTCCAGCTCGTGCGCCGCGAGCCGACGGAGCCGGGGCAGGTCCGCTGGGACCCGGCCCGCGGCGAGCTCGACGTGGCGGCGCTGACGGGCGTCGAGGCCGCCGTGAACCTCTCCGGCGCCGGGGTCGGCGACAAGCGCTGGAGCCCGGGCTACCAGCGGGAGGTCCTCGCCTCGCGCACCGAGCCGACCCGGACCCTCGCCGAGGCGCTGGCCCGGCTCGACCCCCGCCCGTCCGTCCTCGTCCAGGGATCGGCGATCGGCGTCTACGGCCACCGCGGCGAGGAGGTCCTCACCGAGCGCTCCTCCCCGGGGTCGACGTTCCTCGCGGACGTCGTCGTCGACTGGGAGGCCGCGGCGCGACCCGCCCAGGACGCAGGGATCCGCACCGCGTTCGCGCGCACCGGGCTCGTCATGGCCCCGGGCGCCGGCGCCTTCGGGAAGCTGCTCCCCCTGCTGAGGCTCGGCCTCGGCGGACCGCTCGGCGACGGGCGGCAGTGGTGGAGCTGGATCACGTTGGAGGACGAGGTCTCCGCGCTCGTCCACCTGCTCACCGCGGACGTCGAGGGGCCCGTCGACCTGACCGGTCCCGCCCCCGCCCGCAACGCCGAGCTCACCCGCGAGCTCGGCCGCGCCTTCGGACGCCCCACGGTCCTGCCCGTGCCCGCCCCGGCCCTGCGCGTCGTGGTGGGCGGGTTCGCGGAGGAGGTCCTCGCCAGCCAGCGCGTCCTGCCCGAGGTGCTGCTCGGCAGCGGCTTCCGCTTCCGCCACGCCGACGCGACGGCAGCGGCACGCTGGCTGGCCGACGAGGTCGGCTGACCGCACGCGTCCTCCCCGCCCCGCTCGACGGGCGGGTGCCGGCACCGTCCGGCCCCGCCCGGCACGGTGACGCGGTGCGCGGCTGCCGGCTCGTGGGCCCGCGGCGCCGACCCCCGTCGTGACAGCGTGCTCGCGGGTCCCGGGGATCGTCGCTTCGGAGCCACGGTCGCTCCGGATCGGTCACTCTCCGGTGGTTCTTCGACGGACACCTGAAGCGGTGACCTTCCATCACAGTCGGATAACGGCGCCCCATTCTGCTGGCGCCCCGGCGGCGACCGTGATGGTCTCCCAAACGGACGGCCGGGACTGCGCCGTCTGTCCGAGACGATGCCGTCGACGAACCGACCTCCTGGAGGAACACGTGATCTCAGCGAAGAAGTCGCTGGCCCTGTCCGCCGCCCTCGCCCTCACCGCGCTGCCGCTGGCCGCCGGCAGCGCGTTCGCGGCCGACGACGACTCGACCGACCTCACGGCGAGCCTGTCGCAGCTCAACGACTCGGG
>NZ_JBBIAA010000006.1:0-37233 GCF_037482545.1 Pseudokineococcus basanitobsidens
CCCCACCCACACGACCAGCAGCCCCAGCAGCAGCAGCCCCGGCGGCAGCGGCAGCAGCGGCAGCAGCGGCAGCAGCGGCAGCAGCGGGGAAGACCCCCCGGACGACGACACCGGCTACCCCGACCACGACACCGCCGCGACCGACACCACCTGGACGCGCCAGGCCACCGCACGCCACGAGACGCCGCCCAACAGCCGACACCGACCCCACGTGCACGACCAGCGGCCGCACCCGGACAAGCAAGACCCCACCGATGACCACGACGACCACCCACCCGACTCCTGGCGCGACGACCGACCACCACCCTTCTGACGCCGTCGACAGCGGCTACGAGGCCCGGGGCTCCGCTCGGCGACGCGCGGACCGCTCGCGCCCGAGCCGGGCGATCCCCGAGCGCACGGCCCCGACTACCCTCGGGAGTCGTGCCAGAGCAGACCGCCCCCGTCCCCCCGGCCAGCCCGTCCGACACCCACCGGACCGCTCCCGGCGGTGGCGACGGCAGCCCCGGCACCGCTCCGCCGGCGTCCTCCGGGGACGGCGGCGCCGCGGCTCCGGCGGCCCGGTACGACGCCGACCTCGCCGCACGCGTGGAGGCGCGGTGGCAGCAGCAGTGGGCCGACGACGACGTCTACGCGGCTCCCACGCGGCCGTCAGCGGGCGAGGTCGGCGCGGGACGCACGGCGTTCGTGATGGACATGTTCCCGTACCCCTCGGGGGCGGGCCTGCACGTCGGGCACCCGCTGGGCTACATCGCCACGGACGTCTACAGCCGCTACCTGCGCATGTCGGGCCGCGAGGTGCTCCACACGCTCGGCTACGACGCCTTCGGCCTGCCCGCGGAGCAGTACGCGGTGCAGACGGGCACGCACCCGCGCGTGTCCACGCTGGCCAACATCGCCACGATGCGCGAGCAGCTGCGCCGTCTGGGGCTCGGGCACGACCCCCACCGCTCGATCTCGACGATCGACCCCGGGTACTACCGCTGGACCCAGTGGATCTTCCTGCAGGTCTTCGGGTCCTGGTACGACGTGGACCGGCAGCGTGCCCGGCCGATCGCCGACCTCGTCGCCTCCTTCGAGGACGGCTCCCGCGCGACGCCCGACGGCCGCACCTGGGCGAGCCTCACCGCCGTCGAGCGCGACGACGTCCTGTCCGGGTACCGCCTCGCCTACGCCGACGAGGCACCGGTCAACTGGTGCCCCGGCCTCGGCACGGTCCTCGCGAACGAGGAGGTCACGGCCGACGGCCGGTCCGAGCGGGGCAACTTCCCCGTCTTCACCGCCTCGCTGCG
This sequence comes from Pseudokineococcus basanitobsidens, assembly GCF_037482545.1. Lineage (NCBI taxonomy): Bacteria > Bacillati > Actinomycetota > Actinomycetes > Kineosporiales > Kineosporiaceae > Pseudokineococcus > Pseudokineococcus basanitobsidens. Next base: position 1,293 of record NZ_JBBIAA010000006.1, read on the forward strand.
CCAGTGGAAGATGCGGATCACCGCCTACGCGGACCGGCTGGTCGACGACCTCGAGCCGCTCGACTGGCCCGAGGCGATCAAGATCCAGCAGCGGCACTGGATCGGCCGCAGCCACGGCGCCCAGGTGCGCTTCGCCGTCTCCGGCGGCGAGGGCGCGGGGGACGGTGTCGTCGAGGTCTTCACCACGCGGGCCGACACGCTCTTCGGCACGAGCTACCTGGTGCTCGCGCCCGAGCACCCCCTCGTCGACACCGTGCTGCCGGCCGCGTGGCCGGAGCAGGCCCCGGGCGGCGGTCCGCTGCCCGCGACGTGGACCGACGGCGGCGCGACCCCCCGCGAGGCCGTGCACGCCTACGTGCGACGGGCCGCGGCCCGGTCCGACGCCGAGCGCCAGGCGGACGCCCGGGCGAAGACGGGTGTCTTCACCGGGGCGACCGCCACGAACCCCGCCACCGGCGAGCAGGTCCCCGTCTTCGTCGCCGACTACGTGCTCATGGGCTACGGCACGGGCGCCGTCATGGGCGTCGCCGGGCACGACCAGCGCGACTTCGAGTTCGCCCGCGCCCTCGACCTGCCGGTGCGCTGCGTCGTCGAGCCCGTGGACGGGCGCGGCACCGACACCTCCACCTGGCAGGACGCCTCCACCGGCAAGGGCTCGGTCGTCATGGGGTCGGACGGGCGCGCCACCCTGGGCGCCTACGGCGTCGTCCTGGACGGCCTGGGCGTCGAGGAGGCCGGCGAGCGCATGGCCACCTGGCTCTCCGAGCGCGGCCTCGGCCGAGCGACGACGACGTACCGGCTCCGGGACTGGCTCTTCAGCCGCCAGCGCTACTGGGGCGAGCCCTTCCCGGTCGTCTACGACGAGGACGGCGTCGCCCACGCGCTGCCCGACGACATGCTCCCGGTCGAGCTGCCGGAGGTCGACGACTACTCGCCGCGGACCTTCGACCCGGACGACGCGGCCACCTCCCCCGAGACGCCGCTGTCGCGGCGCGACGACTGGGTCCACGTCGAGCTCGACCTCGGCGACGGGCCGCGGACCTACCGGCGCGAGACCAACACGATGCCCAACTGGGCCGGGTCGTGCTGGTACGAGCTGCGCTACCTGGACCCCGACAACACCGAGCGCCTCGTCGACCCCGAGGTCGAGCGCGCCTGGATGGGTCCGCGCGAGGGCAAGCCCCTCGGCGGCGTCGACCTGTACGTGGGCGGGGCCGAGCACGCGGTGCTGCACCTGCTCTACGCCCGCTTCTGGCACAAGGTCCTGCACGACCTCGGCCACGTCAGCTCCTCGGAGCCGTTCCACCGCCTGTTCAACCAGGGGATGATCCAGGCGTACGTCTTCCGCGACGGGCGCGGCATCCCGGTCCCGGCCGCCGAGGTCGAGGAGTCCTCCGACGCGACGGGTGCCACCACGTACTCCTGGCGGGGCAGCCCGGTCACGCGCGAGCTCGGCAAGATGGGCAAGTCGCTGCGGAACGCCGTCGCGCCCGACGAGATCGCCGCCCAGTACGGCGCCGACACCCTGCGCCTGTACGAGATGGGCATGGGCCCGCTCGACGCGGCCCGGCCGTGGGAGACCCGCGCGGTCGTGGGCTCCTTCCGCTTCCTGCAGCGGCTGTGGCGCAACGTCGTGGACGAGGAGACCGGCGAGGTCCGGGTCACGGACGAGCCGGTGGACGACGCGACCGCCCGGGCCCTGGCCCGGACGGTGGAGGGTGTCCGGGCGGACTACGAGGGGCTGCGCCTCAACACCGCCCTCGCCAAGGTGATCGAGCTCAACAACCACCTCGTCAAGCGGGGCACGACGCCGCGGCCCGTCGCCGAGCAGCTCGTGCTGCTCGTCGCGCCGCTCGCACCGCACGTCGCGGAGGAGCTGTGGCACCGGCTCGGGTGCGAGGGGTCCGTCGTCCACGCCCCCTTCCCCGTCGCCGACGCGGCGATGCTCGTCGAGGACGAGGTGACCGCCGTCGTCCAGGTCCGCGGCAAGGTCCGCGCGCGCCTGCAGGTGCCCGCGGACATCACCGAGGACGACCTGCGCGACCTCGCGCTCGCCGCCGAGGGCGTGCAGCGCGTCGTCGGGGACGCCCCGGTCCGCAAGGTCGTCGTCCGGGCCCCCGGGCTCGTCAACGTCGTCGTCTGACCCGAGACGTGGACCTCGAGCTGCGCGACGACGGACGGCCGGGTCGACGGCGTACGGGCGCAGCGCCGCGTCGTCCTGCGCACCGGCGTCGTGCTCGACCGGGGGACGCCCGCCCTCGACCGGCTGCTCCTGCTGACCCGCCCGGGGGCGGCGGGCGGGTCGGCTCCGGGCGCCAGTGGGTGTCCTGGCTTCCCGTCGACGACTGGCTGGCCGTCGTGCGGCGGGTCCTGCACCCGGACGGCGCCCTGGACGGGGTCCTGGTCGCCAGCAGCCCGGCCCCGTGCGCGACGCGGAGCTGATGGCGGAGCTCCGGCGGGCCCGGCCGGGCGGCGCTCAGCCCAGCAGCGCGCCCAGCTCCTCCGCCGACCGGGCCAGCACGTGCCGGGCGGCGGGCAGGACGTCGGCGGCCGCGGCGCGCGCCTCCTGCGTGAGGGCCCACGCCAGCTGCTCCTGGACCCGCTCCGCGCTCACCTCCTGCGGCAGCAGCACGGGCCACCCCAGGGCCCGCCCCTGCGCCGCGACCTTGGCCCCGCCGTCGACGGGGTCCACGGCCACGACGGGCACGCCGTTCTTCAGCGCGAGCACGAGCCCGTGCAGGCGGCTGGAGACCACGACGTCGAGGCGGCGGACCAGCGCCTCGACCTGGGCGGGCGTCGACGGGACGTGCGGCTCGCCGGCGGCCAGGCGCGTGTCGAACGGCACGACGGCCGGCGGCCCCGAGGGCAGCGGCGCGGACGCCAGGGCGGGGAGCACGACGTCGTGGACGACGTCGTGGCGCTGCCGGTCCCCGTACTCGGTCTGCGCGTGCGCGGCGCACAGGCCGACGACGGGCACGTCGGGCACCGGGACGAGCAGGGAGGTGTCGGGTCGGGGCTCGCGGGCCGGGTCGCCGTCCCGCGCCAGCGCGGCGTGCAGCGGTGCGAGCCCGTCCACGACGGAGACGTCCACCCCGACGAGGCGGGCACGGGGGACGGCGTCGGCGAGGCGCTGCAGCGGGCGTCCCCTCGCCGGCCCGCACACCCACAGCACGACGTCGTAGCGGTCGGGGTCGAGGCGCTCGAGGTCGACGGTGGACCCGTCGTCCGGGGCGAAGGTCCGGGTCATGGCGACGTCGAAGGGACGTCCGAGGGTCTCGAGGTCCGCGACGGCGGCGTCCCGGGCGAGCAGGTCCCCCGCGGTGATCTCCCCGTCGGGGACGCTGAACCACCCCGTCACGAGGACGCGGCCGGCGCTTCGCCCGGTGGGCACGGTCGCCGGCGGGACGGCGGGCGAGCAGGAGGCGGAGGTCACCCTCGGACGCTCCCACGGCGCCGGCCCGGAGCCCCCGAGGGGGTCCGGGCGGTGCCCCGGACGAGCACCGCCCGCGTCCCCGCCGCGGCGGCGCGCGGCGAGGACGCGGGCGGTGCGCCCGTCGGGGACCGGCGGGTCGCCGGGGCTCAGGCGAGGGTGAGGATCCGGCCGCGGACCTGCTCCACGAGCTCGGGCGGTACCTCCGCGAGGCCGTGGTCGTCGAGGGCGTGGCGGCCGACCGACCCGAGGATCTCCTCCTCGCTCGGCGCGGTGAAGGTCTTGCGGCACCCCGGCACGACGTCGCCGCACGCGAACTGCTTCATGGTCACCTCCTGCAGGCGGGGCCGACCGTCGGCCCCAGCGAGGTCATCGGCGGGCGACGCCCTCGGCGAGCGCCGTGAGGCGCGCCATCACCCGTTCGACGCGCACGACGCCCGCCGCGCGGCCGACGTCGTCCACGACGACGACGGGGTCGAAGCGCACGGCCGCGGGTCGCGCGACGACCCGTCGGGCCAGCTCCACGACGCTCTCCGAGGGGCGGGTGCGCAGGCTCACCGGGACGGCGCGGTGGCCGCCCTCGTCACCGCGCCGGCGCGGGAGGAGCACCTGGGCGGGGTGGGCGTGCGCGTCCAGCCGCAGCGCCACCTCGCCCTGGGCCAGGGCGAGCGGGGCGCCGGCGAGGGGGTCCTCGCACCGGACGGGCTCGACGAGGCTCGCCACGTCCTCCACGAAGGAGACCCGGGCGACGGCGCTGCGCAGGCGCGCGGCGACGACCGGGTCGAGGGGCTCGAACGCCGAGGTCGGCCGGGCGAGCAGGTAGCCCTGGGCCAGGGGGACGCCGAGCCGCAGGAAGGCGTCCATCTCCTCCCACGTCTCCACGCCCTCGGCGAGCAGCCACGCGTCGAGGCGCCCCGCGAGCTCCCCGAGCATCTCCGCGAGGGCGAGCTTCGCCTCGTCCCGGTGGATCCCGGCGACGAGCGCCCGGTCGAGCTTGACGATGTGCGGCCGCACGGTCGTCAGCTGCTGCAGGCCCGAGTAGCCGGAGCCCGCGTCGTCCAGCGCGACCAGCGCACCGCGGGCGGAGAGGGCGTCGCGCAGGGCGACGACGGGCGTCAGGTCGGCGACCTCGGTGTGCTCGGTGAGCTCGAGGACGAGCGGGGACAGGTCGCCGGCGGACAGGAGCAGGTCGATCATCACCGGCTCGCCGAGGAGGTGCGGGCTGACGTTGACGGTGAGGAAGCAGTTGTCGGGCAGGTCGGCCCGCATCTCCAGCGCCCGGGCGACGACGAGCGCCTCCAGCTCCGCGCCGCGGCCCAGGCGGTCGGCGGCGGCGAACCACAGGTCGGGGGTGAGGTGGCGCGGGCCGTCGAAGCGCGAGAGGACCTCGTAGCCCGCGACGACGGCCTGCGCCACGTCGACGACCGGCTGGACGACGAGCCGCAGCCGCGACGGGTCGGCGAGGACCCCGGCGACGAGCCGCTCCCAGTCGGGCTCCTCGGGGCGCCGCGGCGCCGGCAGCCCCGCCGCACCCGCGCCGGCCGGGGCGGGCGCGGGAGCCGCGGCCGTCGACCGGGTCCCCGCCGCGGCGGGCGGGTGGCGCGCGTCGTCGCCGTGGGGCACGGAGCTCGGGGTCATGCCCGTCCGGATCGGCACCCGACCGCCCCCGGTCCACCCGTCGACGCACCGCTCACGCGGTCGGCGGCAGGCGGAGCCCGCACGAGCACAGCGGCGACGGTCAGCCGGCGTCGACGCCCTCCCCGGACGAGCCGGCCGCGTCCGGTGCCTCGGCGTCCGGGCCGTCAGCGGTGGGAGCCGAGGTGGCCACGGCGTCCCCGCCCTCGGGCAGCGCCGGGCGCCCGGGCACGTCGGCAGGGCTCGTCTCCTCGTCGGAGGCGCCGGGGGCCAGGGACGGCGAGGGCTCGGCGTCGACGCCGGCGTCCACCGCCGGCCACGCCCGCCAGGGCCCGACCGTGACCTCCTGGTCGGGCGTCACGCTGACGACGCGCCAGGACAGGACGTCCCCGGTCGACCCGTCGACCCGCAGGAGGGTCATCTCCGCCGTGCCGTGGAGCGGCCCCACCGTGGGCTGGCCGAGCGTGGCTCCCGCGGTGCTCGAGGAGATGTACCGGATGCCCTCGCCGACCTGCTCCGGGTCCGTGCGCACGTGGTAGTGGCCGGACACCTGCGCGGGGACGCACCCCGTGCCCAGGGCCGGCTCCCCGACCGAGGGGTCGTGGACCAGCAGCAGGTCGACGTCGCCGTCGTCGCAGGCGGTGCGGGCCAGACGGTCCGCCACCTCCGCCGCGGAGGACCCGCCCGCGGAGGACGTGCCCTGCAGGATCCTCGTCGCCCGCGGGTCCGGGGCCCCCAGCACGCGCAGCCCGGCGACCTCCACGACGTCGCCCTCCAGGACGGTCCAGCCGGCGTCCCGCTCCTGCGAGGAGGTCGTCGCGCTGTCGTGGTTGCCGTCGGCGACGACGACGGGCACGTCGTCGGGCAGCGCGCCGGCGACGGCGCTGACGCACGTCTGCTCGACGCTCGTGCCGTTGACCGTCGTGTCACCGGCGTCCAGCACCAGGTCCACCGAGGCCAGCTCGGCGAGCCGGCCGATCGGCTCCGCCATCCCGACGTTGCAGTGCAGGTCGCTGACGACGAGCGCGGTGCGGACGTCGTCGCGAGGGGACGGCGACGGGCTCGCGGTGCTCGCCGCGGCCGGGGCGGCCGCGGAGGAGGCCGCCGCGGACGGGACACCCGCCGAGGGGGTCGCCGTCGTGGACGGACCGGGACCGGCGACGTCCCCCACCACCGGGTCGTCGGTGGACCGCTGCGCCCACGCCCGCTCGAGCCGGTCGGTCACCTCGTCGTAGAACTCGTCGTTCTGCCGGATCTCGTCGGTGACGTAGCCGGCGACGAGGTCGACGACGCCGGCGAGGCGCCCGGTGATGCGTGCCCCCTCCAGCGGTGTGCCGTCGAAGACGGGCGAGGCCTCCTGGCTGCTCGCGTCCTGGGGCGCCTCCGGACGAGCACCGGCGGCCACCGCCGCACCGACCAGCGCCACCACGAGCAGCACCGCGCCGACGACCCGGTGCCGCCCCGCGAGCGCGGCCAGCTCGTCGCGTCGCCGACGGCCCAGCGCCAGCCGCAGGAAGACGGCGGCGGCCACGAGCACGGCCCAGGCCACCAGCCAGCGCCGGACGGCGTCGGTGACGAGGTCGTGCGTCACGACGTCGATCGTCGCCTGGGGCGCCGCGAACAGCTGCAGGTAGCGCTGCAGGTCCCCGCCGAGGAGGTCGAGGGTCCGGTCGGGCGTCCCGATGTCGGTCACCCCGCGGGGGATCTCCTCCACGACGACGTCCAGGCCGAGGTGCACGGGCAGGGGCGAGTCGACGACGAGCGCCCCCAGCGGTCCGAGGTCCAGGGCGACCTCGCCGTCGGTCGTGACCTCGTAGTCGGCCACGTGCGGGCCGAGGCTCGCCTGCGCAGAGGCGGTCGTCACGCCGACGACGGCCGCCAGCAGGCCCAGGACGACGACGAGGGCGGCCCAGGCGGCCACCGCACGCCGACGGGGGCGTCCGCGGCGACCACCCTCCCCGGCGGGCGGGCCGTCCCCCGGACGCCTCCCGGCGCGGCCCCGGTGGGAGCCCCGCCGGCTCGGCGGGTCCGGCAGCGGGGTGGACGGCGGCGGAGCTGCGGGCACGCCCCGATCATCACCCGGCGCCGGGCCCGCGGTCATCCCGGGCCGGAGCCCGTCCCTCCGACGGCGCCCGGCACGCCCGACGGCGAGTCGCCCGCGACGACGAGGGGCCCGCCCCCTGCCGGGGGCGGGCCCCTCGTCGTGCGGTCGCGGTGGAGCTGAGGGGACTCGAACCCCTGACCCCCTCCATGCCATGGAGGTGCGCTACCAGCTGCGCCACAGCCCCGGACCGTCCCGATCGGTGGCTCGGACCGCCACCAGGACGCCGCAGAGACTAGCCCGCGCGCTCGGGGCGCTCCAAATCGCCCCCGCCGGCGGCGGTCCGGGCGGCACCCGCCCGCGCCCAGACGCCGGCGTTGTGCTCCAGGAGACGCCACGTCCCGCCCCCGGACCGCACGAGCGTCGTCCAGCGCGCGTTCCGCAGCCCCGTGAGCACGCCGCCGTCGGGGAGTCCGAGCAGGCGCACGAGGCCCGCCCCCAGCGACCCCCCGTGCCCGACGCAGACCAGCACCTGGCCGTCGTCGAGCCCGGCGGACTGCTCCCGGACCGCTGCGGCCACGCGGGTCCCCGCCTGCGCCCGCGTCTCCCCGCCGTCCCCGGCGGGGACCTCCTCGCCGGCCAGCCAGGCGGCGTGCTCCTGCGGCCAGCCGGCCGCGATCTCCTCGCGGCGCAGCCCCTGCCAGGCGCCGCCGTGGACCTCGCGCAGCCGCGGGTCGAGCGTCACCGGGAGGTCGGCCGCCAGCGCGAGCGCCCCGGCCGTGCCGCGCGCCCGCGCGAGGTCGGAGCTGACGACGCGGACCGGCCGGCGCGCGGCGAGGACGGCGGCGGCCGCCTCCACCTGGGCCAGGCCCTCGTCGTCGAGGGGGATGTCGGTGTGGCCCTGCCACCGGCCCTCGACGTTCCACGCGGTGCGGCCGTGCCGCCAGAGGACGACCTGAGGGGCGGCGGCCCCGCTCATGCGCCCAGGTCCGTGCGGTCGCCACCCTCCGTGCGGCCCGCGCCCGCCGTCACGGACTCGGGGAGCTCGACCACCGGGCAGTCCTTCCAGAGCCGCTCGAGGGCGTAGTAACGACGGTCCTCGGCCTGCTGGACGTGGACGACGACGTCGGCGTAGTCGAGCAGCACCCACCGGGCCTCGGTGACGCCCTCCCGCCGGACGGGCGCTGCCCCCATCGAGCGCAGACGCTCCTCGACGGCGTCGACGATGGCGCGCACCTGCCGGTCGGAGTCGCCCGAGGCGAGGACGAAGACGTCGGTGATGACGAGCTGCTCGCTGACGTCGAGCGCGAGCACCTCGCCGGCGAGCCGGTCGGCGGCCGCCTCGGCGGCGGCGCGGGCGAGCTCGAGCGAGCGGGCGGTGGCGGTCACAGGTCCTCCAGGTGCGCCGCGGCACCTCGCCGCAGCAACGGCCAGGGTCTCATCCGGCGTCGGGCCCCGGGGCCACGTCGTCCGGGGCCACGTCGTCCGGGGCCACGTCGTCCGCCGCGACGTCGTCCCGGCCCCCCGCCGCCCGCCGGGCCTGCTCGGCGGCCTCGTCGCCCTCGACGTCGGAGCCGGCCGGGCGCCCCGCGTGGCCCGTCGGCGTCTCGACGTCCGCCTGGCCCTGGGAGGCCGTCGCCGCGAGGTCGTCCGCGGCGCGCTCCAGGCCGTCGCGGCCCCCGTCCGACCCGCTCTCCCGCTCGCTCACCGCAGGGCTCCCGAGGGCGCCGTGGGTCGCCCGAGGGACCCCGCACCGGCGCCCGCGGTCTCCGGGGCGTACAGACGGTGCTTGCCGATGTACTGCACGACGCCGTCCGGCACGAGGTACCAGACGGGGTCGCCGCGGGCGACGCGCTCGCGGCAGTCCGTCGAGGAGATGGCCAGCGCCGGGATCTCCAGCAGGCTGACCCGGTCGGCCGGCAGCCCCGTGGCGGCGAGCTCGTGGCCGGGGCGGGTGACGCCGACGAAGTGGGCGAGGTCCCACACCTCGTCGGCGTCCTTCCAGCCGAGGATCTGCTGCAGCGCGTCGGCGCCCGTGATGAAGAACAGCTGCGCGTCGCCCGTGGTCGCCCGCAGGTCCCGGAGCGTGTCGACCGTGTAGGTCGGCCCGGGACGGTCGACGTCCACCCGGCTCACGGTGAAGGAGGGGTTGGAGGCCGTCGCCACGACGGTCATGAGGTAGCGGTGCTCCGCGTCCGTGACCTCGCGGTGGTCCTTCTGCCAGGGCCGGCCGGTGGGGACGAAGACGACCTCCTCCAGCCCGAAGACGCTGGCGACCTCGCTCGCCGCCACCAGGTGCCCGTGGTGCACCGGGTCGAAGGTGCCGCCCATCACCCCGATCCGCCGGCGGCCGGGGGACGGGACCGGCAGCGGCCTGGCCCCGGGTGCCGCCGGGTCCTGCACGCGGGCCTCCGCCGGGTCCTGCACGCCGGCCTCCGCCGGGTCGGGACCGGAGGGCCTCAGTGCCTGGCGCCCGCGTCGTGCGGGGCGGCGTGCGGGCCGTCGTGCAGCCCGTCGTGGTCGCGGTGCCGGCTGCCCACGCTGCGGAAGGCGTAGGTGACGAGGAGCACGGCGATGAGCGCGCCGAAGGCGATGAGCCCGAAGAAGAACGAGTCGAACGGCAGCTCGTTGACGGCCTCGTGCTCGGCCTCCCCGGACGCCAGGACGCTCACGACGCTCAGCATGGGTGCCTCTCCTCGCGGGGGTGCGGACCGACCCCGCCCGGGTGCGGTGCCGGGCGGACGTTCGGTGGTGCAGGTGCGGTGAGTCTGCCACGGCGCCGCTGGGGCCCCGGGCCGGCTCGTCGTCCCCGGGGCCGGGGCGCTCACGCGCGCACGTGCCCGTCCCCGGTGACGACCCACCGCGTCGTCGTGAGCTCGGCGAGCCCCATGGGGCCGCGCGCGTGCAGCTTCTGCGTGGAGATGCCGACCTCCGCCCCCAGCCCGAGCTGCGCCCCGTCGGTGAAGCGGGTGGAGGCGTTGACCATGACGGCCGCGGAGTCGACCTCGGCCGCGAAGCGCTCGGCCGTCGCGAGGTCACGCGTGACCACGGCCTCGGTGTGCCCCGTGGACCAGCGGTCGACGTGGGCGAGCGCGGCGTCGAGGTCCGGGACGACCCGCACGGCGAGCTCGAGGGCGAGGTACTCGGTGGCCCAGTCCTCGTCGGTGGCCGCCTCGACCTCCACGCCGTCGAGACCCTCCGCAGCCGCCAGCACGACGTCGTCGCCGTGCAGGCGGACGCCGGCGGAGGCCATCGCCGTCAGCAGGGGCGGGAGGAAGGCGTCGGCGACGGCGGCGTGCACGAGGACCGTCTCGGCGGAGTTGCAGACGCTCGTGCGCTGCGTCTTGCTGTTGAGCGCGATCGCGAGGGCCGCGTCCAGGTCCGCGGCGGCGTCGACGTAGACGTGGCAGTTGCCGGTCCCCGTCTCGATCACCGGGACGGTGGCCGAGCGCACGACCTCGGCGATGAGCCCGGCGCCGCCGCGGGGGACGAGGACGTCGACGAGCCCGCGGGCGCGCATGAGGTGCTGCACGCCGTCGCGCCCGTGCTCGTCGACGGTGCTGACGAGGTCGGGCGGCAGCCCCTGCGCGGACAACGCCTCCCGCAGCACCGCGACGACGACGGCGTTGGTCTCCCGCGCCGCCGACCCCCCGCGGAGCACGACGGCGTTGCCGCTCTTGAGGGCGAGCGCGGCGGCGTCGACCGTGACGTTCGGGCGCGCCTCGTACACGACGGCGACGACGCCCATCGGCACGCGCAGCTGCCGCAGGCGCAGCCCGTTCGGCAGGGTCTGCCCCCGGACGACCTCGCCGACCGGGTCCGGCAGCGCGGCGACGTCGCGGACGGCGTCGGCGACCGCGACCAGCCGCTCCTCGTCGAGGCGGAGGCGGTCGAGCAGGCCGCCGGCGAGGCCCTCCGCCGCACCGCGCCGCAGGTCGCGCGCGTTGGCCTCGACGACGCGCGACGCCTGCGCCACGAGGGCGTCGGCGACGGCGCGCAGCGCGGCGTCCTTGCGGTCGCGGGTCGCGGTGGCGAGCACGCGGCTCGCCGCGCGGGCGGCCCGGCAGGTGGCCAGCACGGCCGACTCGACCGCCGCTCCGCCGTCCCGGACGTCGTCGCCGCCGACCGCGGGAGCCGCCAGGGTCTCCGTCATGCCCGGGAGGGTAGGCGAGAGCCGCACGTCGGGGCGTGCTCGACCAGCAGGGCGGACGTCGGACGACGCACCCCGGTCGCCACCGCGACCGCGGACCGTCCCGCTCGTCCCGAGCCACCCAGCCAGCGGGAACATGTGCGCAGCACAGATGTGCCGTAGGCTCCCGCCCGTCGGCTCGGCGTCCGTCCGGGCGCCGGCGCGACGACCAGCAGGAGCGACGAGGGTCCGCGCCGGTCAGCAGCCCGACGGCCCCGTCCCTCCGTCCGACGAGAGGGGACCCATGAGCGCGCAGTCGCACAGCTCCGCCGGGGGCGCAGGAGGGACGGCCGCAGCCGTCGGGGCCGGCGGGCGTCTCGCCCGGCTGGGCATCCCGTACCCGCTGCGGTGGGGGTTCCTCGGCGTCCTGGTCTTCATGACCGGCCACGGCGTCGAGTCGAACTTCATCGAGCCGCACATGACCGAGGCCGTCGGCGCCGACAACGTCGTGGCGACGATCATCGCGATCTACGGCGTGGCGGTGATCGTCGGGTCCTACCTCTCCGGGGCGCTGTCCGACCTCTTCGGGCCGCGGAAGATCATGCTGCTCGGCTTCCTCGTGTGGATGGTCTTCCAGGTCCTGTTCATCGGCGCCCTCGCCACCGGCTCCACGGCCCTCGTGCTCGTGACGTACTTCTTCCGCGGCTTCGGCTACCCGCTCTTCGCCTTCGCCTTCCTGGTGTGGATCAACTCGGTCGTCTCCGTCGAGCGCAACGGGGTCGCGGTGGGGTGGTTCTACGTGATGTTCACCGGTGGCCTGCCGACCCTGGGCTCCCTCTTCGCGCTGGGGGCCATCCCCGCCCTCGGCGGGGGCTACCAGGGCGAGACCGGCGCCATGATCGCCTCGATGGCCCTGGTCGTCGCCGGCTTCCTCCTCGTCTGGCTGAAGGTGAAGGAGGAGCACGGCTACCGCCGGCTCGCCCCGGCGGGAGAGTCCGCCGGACGCGTCATGACGAGCGGGCTGCGCCTCACGGCGCGCGAGCCGAAGGTGCTCATGGGCTTCCTCGTGCGGCTCATCAACACCTCGCCGCAGTACGGGATGTTCATCGTGCTGCCGACCGTCATCGCGACCGAGCGTGAGTTCGGGCAGAGCCGGTGGCTGCTCATGACGGTGTTCGTCTACGCCGGCAACATCCTCGTCAACGCCCTCTTCGGCCAGGTCGGCGACAGGATCGGCTGGGTCCGCACCGTCCGCTGGTTCGGCATCTTCGGCTCGTCGCTGGGTCTGCTGGCGTGGTGGTACGTGCCGCAGGCGGTCCCCGCCGGCAGCGACTGGGGCTACTGGCTCTCGGTGCTGGCAGGCGTCGCCTTCGGCGTCCTGCTCGCCGGTTTCGTCCCGATGGGCGCGATCATGCCCAACCTCGTCCCCGAGCACAAAGGGGCGGCGATGGCCATGTACACCACCGCCGCGGGCGGCGCGGCCTTCTCCGGTGCGGCCGTCGTCGCGGTCGTGCAAGCCTTCGGCGGCGGGGGCCAGGCCGTGGTCTGGTCGTTCGTCGGCCTCTACGCCGTCGCCTTCGTCCTCGTCGGCTTCCTCACGGTCCCCCAGGACGAGGCGTCGGCCCACGCCCTGCTCGAGGAGCGGGAGGCCGAGCTCGGGGTCGAGCACCGCGGCTGACGTCGCGAGGGGCCCGGCGAGGGGGCCTGGACGGCTGCCACCCCGCGCCGGCGTCGGCCCGTCCTCGCGCCGTCGCGGAGACCGGCCCTCCTGTCAGCCCGGTCGGTCGCCCTCCTCCGTCGGCGTCGACCGCCGGGGGGCCTGCTGCCGGCGTTCGGCGTCACCCGTGCTCGCCCCCGCCTGCTCGGGCGAGCGGGGCGCCTCGTCCGGGTCGGGGTCGCCGGCCACGGGCGGGACGTCTCCGCCGCTGGCCGGGGCGCGCCGCCCGCGCCGCGTGGCGGACTCGCTGTCGGCCGCCTCCTGGGTCGCCCCCTGCGCCTCCTCCCGCGCCCGGCGCAGGGCCTCCCCCGGGTCCTCCAGCGTCGGGGCGTCGAGATCGCTCGCGATGCCGCCCGGGTCGACCTCGTGCGGCTGCTCGTCAGCGTCCCCGCCACCGGACCCGTCGCCGCCGCCCGAGCCGCCCCCCTGGCGGCCGAGGACGTCGCCGACGCCCTTCAGCGCGCTGCTCAGCTCGCTGGGGATCACCCAGACCTTGTTGGCGTCCCCCTGGGCGATCTGCGGGAGCGTCTGGAGGTACTGGTAGGCGAGCAGGCTGGGCGTCGGGTTGCCCCGGTGGATGGCGCCGAACACCTCCACGATGGCGCGCGAGCGCCCCTGCGCCTCGAGGATGGCGGCCTGCGCCTGCCCCTCGGCCCGCAGGACGGCCGACTGCTTGTCGCCCTGGGCGGTGAGGATCTGGCTCTGCTTGACCCCCTCGGCGTTGAGGATGGTGGCGCGCCGGTCCCGCTCGGCCCGCATCTGCTTCTCCATCGAGTCCTGCACGCTGGCGGGCGGGTCGATGGCCTTAAGCTCGACGCGGTTGACGCGCACGCCCCAGCGCCCGGTCGCCTCGTCGAGGACCCCGCGCAGCTGCCCGTTGATCTGGTCGCGGCTCGTCAGCGTTTGCTCGAGGTCGAGCGAGCCGACGACGTTGCGCAGCGTCGTGACGGTCAGCTGCTCGATGCCCTGGATGTAGTTGGCGATCTCGTACGTCGCCGACCGCGGGTCCGTCGGCTGGAAGTAGATGACGGAGTCGATGCTCACGACGAGGTTGTCGCTGGTGATGACCGGCTGGGGCGGGAAGGACACGACCTGCTCCCGCAGGTCGACGGTCGCCCGCGGCTTGTCGATGAAGGGCACGAGGAAGTGCAGGCCGGCGTCGAGGGTCCGGGAGTACCGCCCGAGCCGCTCGATGATGACGGCACTCGCCTGCGGCACGATCCGTACCGCCTTGACGACCGTCGCGACGACGAAGACGACGAGCAGGACGAGGACGACGTAGAGGGCGAGCGTCCCGGGGGTCATGCGGGGCTCCGTCCGGTCGAGGGCATGAGTCTCATGACGGGCTCCAGGGGCTCGGGGCGGGACCGCCGGCCGGGTCGGGGCCCGGGGCGGGGCGGGTGGGCGGGTCGGTCGGGGGTAGGGCCCGCACGACGGCGGTGGCCCCGTCGATGCGCACGACCTCGACGTCGGCGCCGACGGGCAGGACGCCGCCCGCCCCCGCGGCGGGCTCGGTCCGCGCGCTCCAGACCTCGCCGCGGACCTTGACGCGTCCGTCGCGGGGGGTGACCTGCTCGAGCACCTCGGCGCGCTGGCCGAGGTTGCCCTCGGTCCCGGTGCGGACCATCGGCACGCGCGGCCGGACGTAGCGCAGGGCCAGCGGCCGGGCCACGGCGAGCAGGACGGCGGCGGCCACGGCGAAGGTGATGACCTGGAGCGGGAAGGTGAGGCCGAGGGCGGCGGACAGCGCCGCGACGAGCGCGGCCGCGGCGACCATGCCGAAGACGAAGTCCAGCGAGGCGATCTCCACGGCGCCGAGCGCCAGCGCCAGCCCGACCCAGAGCAGCCACTGCAGGTCGTCCCAGCCGTCCACCGCGCACCCCCGCACCCGTCGTCGGAGCCGGCGCGGCAGCGGCGCTGCGGGCGCCCCTGCGCGTCCGGCGTGGCCCGACCCTAGCCTCCGGCCCCGACGTCGGTGCCGGGTGCGGGGGTGCCGGGTGCGGGGGTGCCGGGTGCGGGGGTGCCGGGTGCGGGGGTGCCGGGTGCGGGGGTGCCGGGTGCGGGGGTGCCGGGTGCGGGGGTGCCGGGTGCGGGGGTGCCGGGTGCGGGGGTGCCGGGTGCGGGGGTGCCGGGTGCGGGGGTGCCGGGTGCGGGGGTGCCGGGTGCGGGGGTGCCGGGTGCGGGGGTGCCGGGTGCGGGGGTGCCGGGTGCGGGGGTGCCGGGTGCGGGGGTGCCGGGTGCGGGGGTGCCGGGTGCGGGGGTGCCGGGTGCGGGGGTGCCGGGTGCGGGGGTGCCGGGTGCGGGGGTGCCGGGTGCGGGGGTGCCGGGTGCGGGGGTGCCGGGTGCGGGGGTGCCGGGTGCGGGGGTGCCGGGTGCGGGGGTGCCGGGTGCGGGGGTGCCGGGTGCGGGGGTGCCGGGTGCGGGGGTGCCGGGTGCGGGGGTGCCGGGTGCGGGGGTGCCGGGTGCGGGGGTGCCGGGTGCGGGGGTGCCGGGTGCGGGGGTGCCGGGTGCGGGGGTGCCGGGTGCGGGGGTGCCGGGTGCGGGGGTGCCGGGTGCGGGGGTGCCGGGTGCGGGGGTGCCGGGTGCGGGGGTGCCGGGTGCGGGGGTGCCGGGTGCGGGGGTGCCGGGTGCGGGGGTGCCGGGTGCGGGGGTGCCGGGTGCGGGGGTGCCGGGTGCGGGGGTGCCGGGTGCGGGGGTGCCGGGTGCGGGGGTGCCGGGTGCGGGGGTGCGGCGGTGCCGGCTGCGGCGGTGGCACCTCGCGGGTCGGGGGCGCAGGATCGGCCCCGACGAGCACCCACGACGACGCCCGGCGGGCCCGCGCGCTGCCGGCGACCGGGAGGACCGACCTGTGATCTCCGTGCCCACCGCCCGAGCCCTGCGCACGTCCGGCCTGGCGTGGGAGCCCGCGTCGGGCGACCGCTTCGTCATCACCGACCGGGACATGGACGAGCAGGTCTTCGTCCTGTCCGACATGGTCGTCGAGGCGCAGGACCACGCGACCGGTCGGGTGCTCGGCTTCAACGGCACGACGGAGTGGGCGCTGGACTCGGTCGCCGCCGAGCAGGCCGTCTGGCTGCCGCGGGAGTCGCAGCTGCGCGACCTGCTCGGGGACTCCTTCGTCGGGCTCGAGCGGGAGAACGACGAGGGCGGCCGGCCGCGCTACGTCGTCCGCTCCCGCACCGCCGACGGCGAGCACCCCACGAGCGCCGACGACGCGGAGGAGGCGTACGCGCTCGCCCTGCTGGCGGCGCGCGCCCGGGACGCCCGCGCCTCCTGACGGCGGTCAGCGCGGGACGAGCACGAGGTCGTCGCGGTGCACGAGCACCCGGTCGTGACCGGGGCCGAGGGAGCGGGCGAGCTCGGCGGTGGAGCGGCCCAGCATCGCCGGCACCTCCTCGGCGTCGAAGCCGACCAGCCCGCGGGCCAGCACGTGACCCGTCCCGTCGACGAGGTCGACGGGGTCACCGGCCGCGAAGCCCCCCGTCGTCGCGCGCACCCCCGCGGGCAGCAGGGACGCGCCGCGCTCCCGGACGGCGCGCACGGCGCCGTCGTCGAGGACGAGCGTGCCGCGGGTCCGGGCGGCGTGCGCGAGCCAGAGCAGGCGGGTCGGTCGACGCCGCCCCGTCGCCGCGAACCACGTCCCGACGTCCTGCCCCGCCAGACCCGCCGCGGCGAGCGCGGCGCTCGTCAGCAGCGCCGGGATGCCCGAGGAGGTCGCGAGTGCCGCGGCGTCGAGCTTGGTGGCCATCCCGCCCGTCCCGACCCCCGCCGCGCCGGCCCCGCCGACCTCCACCGCGGCGAGGTCCGCCGGTGAGGCGACGAGGGGCACCCGGCGGCTCCCCGGGCGGGACGGGGGGCCGTCGTGGAGCGCGTCGACGTCGGACAGGAGCACGAGCGCGTCGGCGCGGACCAGGTGCGCGACGAGCGCCGCGAGCCGGTCGTTGTCGCCGAAGCGGATCTCGTCGGTGGCGACGGTGTCGTTCTCGTTGACGACCGGCAGGACCTGCAGGTGCAGCAGTCGCTCCAGGGTGCGCTGGGCGTTGCGGTAGTGCCCGCGGCGGACGACGTCGTCGGCGGTCAGCAGCACCTGCCCCACGGCGGCGCCGACGGGCGCCAGGGCCCGGGCGTAGGCGGCGACGAGCAGGCCCTGGCCGACGCTCGCGGCGGCCTGCTGCGTCGCGAGGTCACGCGGTCGCCGGACCAGGCCGAGCGGCGCCAGGCCAGCGGCGATGGCGCCCGAGGAGACGAGCACCACCTGGCCGCCGCGCCCGCGCACCGCCTGCAGCGCGGTGACGAGGGCGCCGAGCCGGTCCTCGTCGAGGCCGCCGGCCGCCGAGGTCAGCGACGAGGACCCGACCTTGACGACGACGCGGCGGGCGGACGCGAGGTCGGCCCGCCCGCGCACGGGCGAGCTGCCCTCGGGCGGGTCGGCGCCGGCGCCGACCTCCGGGTCGGGCCCCCGGCCCGCCCCCGGGCCGGCGCTCACGCGCGGTCGCGGCCGCCGCTGCCGGCGCTGCGGCCCGCCGCGGCCGCCCGCCGCTCCTCGCGACGCTCGGCGTCGAGCTCGGCCTGCGTCCGGGCCCGGGCGTCCTTGCGCTCGGCCTGCTCGCGCCGGCGCTCCTGCGTCGTGCGGCGCCCCTCCCCGGCGAGCCGGGCGTCCTCGCCGCGGGGGCCGGCGAGGAGCTCGGCGCCCCCGACGAGCGTGGGGTCCCAGTCGAAGACGACGGCGCCGCGCGGGGCGTCGTCGGCACCGATGACGACCTCGGAGCCCGCGACCGCCCCGGCGGCGAAGAGGTCGTCCTCGACGCCCAGCTTCGCCAGCCGGTCCGCGAGGAAGCCGACGGCCTCGTCGTTGCTGAAGTCGGTCTGGCGCACCCACCGCTCGGGCTTGGTGCCGCGAACGCGGAACCGGACGCCGTCCGTCGCGTCCTCGGCCTCCTCGCGCACCACGGTGAAGCCCGTCTCGTCCACCGCCCGCGGGCGCAGCACGACGCGCGGCGCGGCGGGCGCCGGCGCCTGCTCGCGGGCGCGCCGCACCAGCCGGGCCATGGCGAAGGAGAGCTCGCGCAGCCCCTCGTGGCTCGCCGAGGAGACCTCGAGGACCTCCAGCCCGCGCGCCTCCAGGTCGGGGCGCACGAGCTCGGCGAGCTCGCGCGCCTCGGGCACGTCCATCTTGTGCAGCACCACGAGCGTCGGGCGCTGCTCCAGGGGCAGACCGGGCTCCCCCGTCGCGGTGAGGTCGACGGCGTAGCGCGCCAGCTCGGCCTCGATCACCTCGAGGTCGCTCAGCGGGTCGCGGCCGGGCTCGAGCGTCGCGCAGTCGAGGACGTGGACGATCGCCGCGGTGCGCTCGACGTGCCGCAGGAACTCGAGCCCGAGGCCGCGGCCCTCGCTGGCCCCCTCGACGAGGCCGGGGACGTCGGCGACGACGAACCGCTCCTGCCCGGCGACGACGACGCCGAGGTTGGGCACGAGGGTGGTGAAGGGGTAGTCGGCGATCTTGGGCCGCGCGGCCGACAGGGCCGCGACGAGGCTCGACTTGCCCGCGCTGGGGAAGCCGACGAGCGCGACGTCCGCGAGCGACTTCAGCTCCAGCACGACGTCGCCGCTCCATCCCGGCTCGCCGAGGAGCGCGAAGCCGGGGGCCTTGCGCCGCGTCGTGGCCAGGGCGGCGTTGCCGAGCCCCCCGGCTCCCCCGGGGGCCAGCTCGACGTCGGTCCCGACGTCGACGAGGTCGGCCAGGACGCGGCCGTCGGCGGCGTCCTTGACGACGGTCCCGGCGGGGACACGCAGCACGAGGTCCTCCCCCGAGGCGCCGTGGCGCAGGCTGCCGGTGCCCGGCCGCCCGTTCGCCGCGACGCGGTGGGGCGCGTGGTGGTACTCGAGCAGCGTGGTGGCCGAGGCGTCCGCGACGAGACGGACGCTGCCGCCGCGCCCGCCGTTGCCGCCGTCGGGGCCGCCGAGCGGCTTGAACTTCTCGCGGTGCACCGACGCGCACCCGTGCCCACCGCTGCCCCCCGCCACGTGCAGGACGGCGCGGTCCACGAACATCGGCACGACGGCCTCCTCGGCCGGCCCGGGAGGGCCGTTGGTGCGGGTGGGGACGACGGGTGCCGGTGGTCCCCACGACGGGGCGGCGGGGACGCACGAGAGGGGTGAGCCGTCCGGCTCACCCCTCTCGTCCACCCGGGGCCGGGTCGGACCGGCGGTCGGTGGTGCGTCGTGCTGCGGTGGCGCCTCAGTCGGCGACGGGCTCCGCCGCGACCGGGGCGACGACGTTCACCGTGCGGCGCCCGCGACGGCTCCCGAAGAGCACGGCGCCGGGGGCGAGGGCGAACAGCGTGTCGTCCTTGCCCCGGCCGACGTTGTCGCCGGGGTGGAAGTGCGTGCCCCGCTGCCGGACGATGATCTCGCCGGACTTGACCTCCTGGCCGCCGAAGCGCTTGACGCCCAGCCGCTGCGCGTTGGAGTCGCGCCCGTTGCGGCTGGAGCTGGCGCCCTTCTTGTGTGCCATGGCTCGTGCCTCTCCTCGTCCGTGGTCCCCGACCCCCGGACGCTGTCGCAGGGGTCGTGCTGGGTGTCGCTGCCGGTGGTCCGTGCCGGGCGCCCCGTGGGGCGCCGCGCGTCAGGCGTCGATCGCGGTGATGCGCACCTTGGTGTGCTTCTGGCGGTGGCCCTGACGCTTGCGGTACCCCGTCTTGTTCTTGTAGCGCAGAATCGTGATCTTGGGGCCCTTGACCTCCTCGACCACCTCCGCCGTCACCGTGACGCCGGCGAGCGCCGAGGCGTCGCTGGTGACCGTGGACCCGTCGACGAGCAGGAGCGGGGACAGCTGGAGGTTCGTGCCCGCCGCGGGGGTCCCGCCGCTCACGCGGTCGATGAGCAGCTCGCTGCCCACCGACACCTTCTCCTGCCGGCCACCGGCGCGGACGATCGCGTACACCACGGGACTCTCCTGACGTCGACCGGTCGGGACCGGCGGGGCGCTGGCGCGCCCGGGTTGGTCGATCTCACGGGCTGTTCGAGCTGCTGGCCGCCGGCGCGACGGCCCGGGCCCGGGACGGGCGGGGCGCGCACGGCGGAGGACGCACCGGTGGCGCGCCCGCGCAAGAGTACGGACGCCGCACGCAGGGGGTCAAACCGCGGCCCCCTGCGCGCGGCGGGGCCGTCAACGGGGGCCGGCGTCCGCGCCGGCGTCGGCGCCGGCGTCCGGGCCGGCGTCCGGGCCGGCGTCCGGGCCTGCCCCCACGTCGGCGACGTCCGGACCGTCGTCGCCCCCGTCGGGGACGTCCGCGGCGGCCTCGAGGAGCTCGGGCTCGAGCGGGACGGCCGGGTCGACCCCCGGCTCCTGGTCGCCGACCTGCTGCGGCGTCCCGTCCGCGTCGTCGCCCCCGCCCGCCAGGGCCAGGTCGACCCCGTCCCCCGCGGGGGCGGCGCCGGCCGTGCCGACCGCCACCTCGACCGCGGCGGCGGCCGCCTCCCCCGCCTCGGGGCCGTGCTCGTCGGAGGCGGCGCGGACGGCCTCCTCGTGCTCGTGCCGGGACGCCCGGGCCACGCGGGCGATGGCCTCGGCGACCTCGCGGGCGGAGGCGGCGCGCCGGCCGGCCTCGTCGTCCTCGGCCGGTGCCGCCGTGCCCCCGTCGCCCGTCTCGACCGTGTCGCCCTTCTCGGCCCTGTCGCCCTTCTCGGCCCTGTCGGCCTTGGCGCCGCGACCGCCCCGGCGGGAGCGCTTCGTGCGGCCCCCGCCCTCGTCGTCCCCGTCGGCGGGCCCCGCGTCGGACCCGCCCCGGGAGGAGCCGTCCTGGGCGGCGCCCTGGCCACCGCCCTTCTGCGCCTGGCCCGAGCCCTCGCCGGTGCGGCCGAGGAGCGGCTCCTCGTGCAGCAGGACGCCGCGACCGCCGCAGTGCTCGCAGGGCTCGCTGAAGACGTCGATGAGACCCTGCCCGACGCGCTTGCGGGTCATCTGGACGAGGCCCAGGGAGGTGACCTCGGCGACCTGGTGCTTCGTCCGGTCCCGCCCGAGGCACTCGACGAGGCGCCGCAGCACGAGGTCGCGGTTGCTCTCGAGCACCATGTCGATGAAGTCGACGACGATGATCCCGCCGATGTCGCGCAGCCTGAGCTGGCGCACGACCTCCTCGGCGGCCTCCAGGTTGTTGCGGGTCACGGTCTCCTCGAGGTTGCCCCCCGAGCCCGTGTACTTCCCGGTGTTCACGTCGACGACGGTCATCGCCTCGGTGCGGTCGATGACGAGGGAGCCGCCGCTGGGGAGCCAGACCTTGCGGTCGAGCGCCTTGGCGATCTGCTCGTCCACGCGGTAGGTCGCGAAGGCGTCCACGTCCTCGCTGCGCACGACGCGGTCCGCGAGGTCCGGTGCCACGCCCTCGACGTACTCGCCGACGACGCGGGCGACGTCCTCTCCCTCGACGACGAGCCGCGAGAAGTCCTCGTTGAAGACGTCCCGCACGACCTTGACCGCCAGGTCCGGCTCGGTCGACAGGGCGTTCGGCGCGCTGACGGAGGTGGAGCGTCGCTCGATCGAGGCCCACTGCTCCTGGAGGCGTTCGACGTCGCGGCGCAGCTCGTCCTCGCTGGCGCCCTCGGCGGCGGTGCGGACGATGACGCCCGCGTGCTCGGGGACGACGGCCTTGAGGATCTTCTTGAGCCGGGCGCGCTCGGTGTCGGGGAGCTTGCGGCTGATGCCCGTCATCGAGCCGTTCGGCACGTACACGAGGTAGCGACCGGGCAGCGACACCTGGCTCGTCAGCCGGGCGCCCTTGTGGCCGACCGGGTCCTTCGTCACCTGCACGAGGACGGGGTCGCCCGCCTTCAGCGCCAGCTCGATCCGCCGCGGCTGCCCGGAGAGACCGGCCGCGTCCCAGTTCACCTCGCCGGCGTACAGGACGGCGTTGCGACCCCGGCCGACGTCGACGAAGGCCGCCTCCATGCTCGGCAGCACGTTCTGCACCTTGCCGAGGTAGACGTTGCCGACCATGGACGTCTGGGTGCGGCGGGCGACGTAGTGCTCGACCAGCACGCCGTCCTCGAGCACGGCGATCTGGGTCCGGTCGCCGCGCTCGCGCACGACCATCGTCCGCTCCACGCTCTCGCGGCGGGCCAGGAACTCGGCCTCGGTGACGACGGGACGACGACGGCTGCCGTCGCGCCCGTCCCGACGGCGCTGGCGCTTGGCCTCCATCCGCGTCGAGCCCTTGATGCCGGTGACCTCGTCCTCGGCGCGGCGGCGCTCGCGGTCCTCGCGGGACTCGCCGGACTCCTCCGACCCGCCGCCCGAGCTCCCGCGGCGACGGCGACGGCGACGGCGGCTGGAGCCGCCCTCGGTGTCGGTGTCGGTGTCGCCGTCGGTGTCCGCACCACCGTGGCCGGACGCCGCGTCGGCCTCGTCGTGGTCACCGTCGCGGCCGGAGCCGCCCCGGCCCGGGCCGTCCGCCTCGGAGGCGCCGCGCTCCCGGTCACCCGCTCCCTGGTTCCCGGACCCCTGGCTCCCCATCTCCTGGTCCCCGGACGCCTGGTCCCCGGGCTCCTGGTTCCCGGTCTCCTGGCCGGCCTCGTCCTCGCCGCCCGAGCGGCGCTTACGACCACGACCGCCCCGACGACGACGACGACGGCCCCCGTCGCCGGTCTCGTCCTCGTCCTCGGACGCGCCGTCCGCGGCGCCCGACGACGGGGCGTCGTCCTGCTCCTGCGCGGCCCCCGCGCTCGTCGGCGCGCCCGCCGCGCTGCCGGCGCGACGGCGGCGCGGACGCCCGGACCGCTCGCCCTGGCCGAGCTCGTCCAGGGCCGCAGCCACCGCCGCCCCGGCGTCCCTCGACGCCTCGGCCGGCGCGACCTGCTCGTCCCGGCCCTCCCCGGCGGGCGGCTCCTGCTCCCAGCCCGACTCGCCCTGGTCAGGGACGGACCGCTCCGCCCCGGGCTGCTCGGTGCCGGGCCGCTCCGCCCCGGGCTGATCGGTGCCGGGCTGCTCGACGCCGGGCTGCTCGGCGGCCGCCTGGGGCTCCGCCTCCTCGACGTGCACCGGCGGCCCCGCAGGACGCGACGCCCCGCGCCGCCGCCGGGGCGGCGCGGCGGCCACGGGAGCCTGGAAGAGGGCCGCGGGGACCGACGCGGCGGCGGACGCCTCGTCCTCGCCACCGGCGGTCTCGACCGGTGCGGCGGGCTCCTCGTCGTCCGGCGCCGTCGCGTCCTGGACGGGACCGTCCTGGTCCACCGCGTCCTGGTCCACCGCGTCCTGGACCTCCGCGTCCTGGACCTCCGCGTCCTCGTGCGGGCCTGGGGCCGGCGTGGCGGAGGTGCCCTCGGCGTCCGCCTCGGCGCGCGGGGCCGCCTCGGCGGACGGCTCACCGGGGCGGTCGGACGACTCGCCCGGCGCGACGGCCAGCTCGGCGGCCAGCGCCGCCTGCGCGGCGCTGCGCTCGTCGGAGGCCGCACCGCCCCCGGCGGCGGTGCCACCCGCCGCGCGGCGAGGGGCGCGCCGACGACGGGCCTTCGGCGGCGCCTCCTCGACCGCGGGCTCGGCCGCCGGCGGCTCCTGCGCGCTCGGCTGCTCCTCACCCGTCCCGGGCGAGGCGTCGGACCCGGTGCGGGCGTCCGGCGTCTCTGCGCTCGTCCCGATGCCCTGCCCGGAGCCCGCCGCGGAGCGGCTGCGCGTCGAGCGGCGTCGCGGCGTCCTCGCCGGCGGCTCGGCGCCGCCGGGGCCCTCGTCCGTCGGTGCGACGGTCGGCGGGACGTCCGGCGCGGCGGTGCCGGCGGTCGTCCCCGGCTGGTCGCCGGAGGGCGCCTGCTCGTCGGGCAGGGGGGCGGGCGGGCCGGCCGGTCGCGACGCCGCACGGCGTCGGCGGGGTCGCGCCGTCCCGGCCGCCGGTGCGTCGGCGGCGACCGTGCTGCCGTCCGCGCCGTCCTGGGGGCCGTCCTGAGGGCTGTCCGGGGTGCTGTCGAGCGGTGCCACGGGGGCGCTCCGTCCACGCAGCGCGTCGCGCCGCACCTGCTCGCGCCGGCGGTTCGTCGTCACCCGGGGGCGACGGAAGTCGTGGGGTGCTCCCGGGCCTCGCTGCGCGCTCCGGCGATGTGTCCACCGGGTGAGCGCGCGCGGAGGGGCTCGGTCGCCGACGAGCCCCCGTCCGGCAGGTCCGAGGATCCGCCACGGCTGCCAGGCCCCCTGGGGACGGCCCCTGCGCCTGCCGGTGCGCGGAGCGCAGTCGGCGGCGCGAGGTCGGTCGCCCCGCAAGGTGCGGTGAGGACGTCGTCGGGTCGCGCGGACAGGTGCGGCGTGCCGCACGACCGTGGGGAGTATCGCACAGCGGCGCCCACCGGGGCCCTCTCGCGCAGCGGGTCCCGCGGCCGTCGGTCCAGGCGTCGCTGCCGGTCGAGAGGGAGCCGTCAGTCGAGGGGGTGGAGGTCCAGGGGGTGCACGAGGTCGTCGAGGCCGGAGACGTCCTCGTCGTCGGCGGCCGCCCCCTCCAGCGGGTGCACGAGCAGCTCGCGGGCGTCGCGGAAGCCGAGACGCCGGTAGAGCGGCGCCGCTCGGGAGCTGCCCGGGGAGAGCACGACGCGGACGAGCTCGGCGTCACGGGCGCCCTCCAGCGCCGCCTCGACCAGCGCCGTCCCGGTGCCCCCGCCCCGGTGGTCCGGCAGGACGAAGAGCCCGCCCAGGTAGCCCCACGCGGTCACGGGTGCCCCCGGTCGCGGCAGCCGCTCGTAGCGGAGCATCCCGACCATGCCCACGGGGAGCCGGAGGCCGGCGGTGCGCCCGCCCTCGCCGCCCCGGGCCTCGGCCAGCCAGAAGGACCGCTGGTGGGCCTCGGCCCGCACCCAGGCGGAGAACCGTCGGCCGAAGTCGGCGTCGGCCGGGGCCTGCCCGTCGCCGGAGGCCGACGCACGGCGGAGCAGGGCCAGCGCGGCGACGTCGCCCGCGGCGTCGAGGACCGCCGGACGGACGCGGACGGTGCTCACGACCCGGTCCTAGCGGGCGTGTCGACCCCTGCCATCGGGACTCCCGGGCGGACGGGTGCTGCGGACGCCGCGAGGCTACTCCCGCTCCCGCGCGGGGCACGCCCGCGGCCGGGCGCGGCCCGCGGCGGCCGCGGCACGGGCGGGGCGTCGCTCAGAGCGAGGGGAACCAGAGGGCGAGCTCCCGGTCGGCCGACCCCGGCGAGTCGGAGCCGTGCACGAGGTTCTGCTGGACGGCCAGGCCCCAGTCGCGACCGAGATCGCCGCGGATGGTGCCGGGCGCCGCGGTGGTCGGCTCCGTGGCGCCCGCGAGGCTCCGGAAGCCCTCGACGCACCGCTGCCCCTCGACGACCGCCGCGACGACGGGGCCCGAGGACATGAAGGCGACGAGGGGCTCGTAGAAGGGCTTGCCCTCGTGCTCGGCGTAGTGCCGGGAGAGCAGGTCCCGCGTCGGGGTCCGCAGGTCGAGCGCCACGAGGCGGTACCCCTTGGCCTCGACACGCCGCAGGACCTCGCCCACGAGCCCGCGCGCGACGCCGTCGGGCTTGACGAGCACGAGGGTGCGCTCCACCTGCTCCCCCGGTCCTTCCTGGCTCTGCTGCGCGCTGGTCTGCTGGTCGGCCATGGGGTACCTCCGGTCGTCGGCCGATCCCTCGGCGCGGCGGCACGGCGCCGGCGGGCGCCGGGCCGCGGGGAGCGTAGCGACCGCCGCCCCGCCGGGCGGCTGCCGCGGCGGGGGCCGGCTACCGCGTGGGGGGGCCGGGCGCGCCGGCGGGCGGCTCGCCGTCCTCCCACGTGTCGGGGTGCCCCCACCGCTCGACGAAGGCGGCCCGGTCGCGGTCGACGGTGCGACCCAGGTGGAGCAGGGCCGCCCACAGCACGAGGAAAACGGCGCCCAGGGCGAACATCGCCGGCAGCACGAGACCGCCGAGCACGACGACGACCTGCAGGGCCCACCCCAGCCCGATCCCCCATGGCCGGCGGACCAGCCCCGAGGCGAGCACCAGGACGACCGCGAGGCCGAGCCCGCCGCCCCACACGAGGCCCGCCGGGGCGTCCGAGAGCCGGGACGCGGCGAGCACCGCGAAGAAGACGAGGAAGGCCTCGAGCACGAGCACCGCGGCCGCGAGGCGCGAGGTCATCCGCGCCCGCCCGGCCGACGGCCGTCGTCCTCGTCGTCCGCCTCGTCGAGGGGCTCGCCCTCGTCGTCCAGCGGGTAGCCGAGGATCGTCAGGGGGTCGCGCTCGTCGGCGCCGTCGTCCTCGTCCTCCTGCTCGGCTCCGCCCGGCCGCCCTGCCCCGCTCGCGCCCGGGCCGCGGGTGCGACCGGGCGCGTCGACCGCCGGGGCGCCGAGCAGCTGCCGGGCCTCGGCCGCCACCGTGACGGAGCCGGTCACGAGGACGCCGCCGCCCCCGCCGCCGGAGGCGCCGGTGTCGGCGAGGTCGACCGCGAGCGCGATCGCCTCGTCGAGCCGCTCGGCCACGTGGACGCGGTCCTCGCCGAAGACGTCCCGCGCCACCTCGGCGAGCTCCTCGACGTCCAGCGCCCGGGGCGAGCCCGACCGCGTGACGACGACCTCCTCCAGCGCCGGCTCCAGCAGCGCGAGCATCGCCTCGGGGTCCTTGCCCTCGAGCACCCCGACGACGCCGACGCCGTGGCTGACCGCGAAGGCCTCCTCGAGGGCGTCGACGAGCCCGGCCACGCCCGCCGGGTTGTGGGCGGCGTCGACGACGACGAGCGGGGAGGGCCGCAGCACCTCCAGCCGCCCCGGCGAGGCGACGTCGCCGAGCGCGGCCTCGAGCACCTCGCCGTCCAGAGCCCGCTCTCCCCCGCCGAGCAGCGCCTCGACGGCGACGACGGCCAGCGCCGCGTTGTGCGCCTGGTGGGCCCCGTGCAGCGGCAGGAAGACGTCCTCGTACCGCGCCGCCAGGCCCTGGACGGCGATGAGCTGGCCGTCGACCGCGACGGACCGCCCGGCGAGGGCGAACTGCTCGTCCTCGCGGACGACCCGGGTGCGCAGCGGCCGCGCGTGCTCGGCGAGCACCTCGTCGACGCCCTCGGGCTGCTGCCCGACGACGGCGATCGCGTCCCGGCGCAGGATCCCCGCCTTCTCGGCGGCGATCTCCTCGACGGTGTCCCCGAGCAGCTCGGTGTGGTCGAGCGAGATCGGGGTGAGCACCTGCACGGCCGACTCGACGACGTTCGTCGCGTCCCACGCCCCGCCGAGCCCGACCTCGACGACGGCGACGTCGACGGGCGCCTCGGCGAAGGCGGCGAAGGCCATGACGGCGAGCGCCTCGAAGTACGTCAGCGGGACCTGCCCGGCCGAGCGCAGCTCGCCGTCCACGAGCGCCAGGAACGGGGCGACGTCCTCGTGCAGGTCGGCGAAGGCGTCGGCGGCGAGGGGCAGCCCGTCGACGCTGATCCGCTCGACGACGCTGTGCAGGTGCGGGCTCGTGAACCGGCCCGTGCGCAGGCCGTGCTCGCGCAGCAGCCGCTCCGCGATGCGCGCCGTCGACGTCTTGCCATTCGTCCCGCCGACGTGGACGACGGGGTACGCGCGGTGCGGGTCGCCGAGCAGCTCGCACGCGCGGCGCACCGGGTCGAGCCGGGGCTGCACCTGGCTCTCCGGGGTGCGGGCGAGCAGCTCGGCGTGGGCGGCGCGCAGCCGCTGGGCGGGCGAGCCCGAGGACGTGGGCCCGGTCGCGGGGATGCTCATCGGACCTCCACCCTGACCCGGACGGCCGCGCCGTCGCCGGCGGTGCCGTCGCTGACGCCGGCCGCGGGGTCGGCCGGGGCGTCGGCGAGCTCGCCGGCCGCGCCGCCCACGTCCCTGGCGGACGCGAAGGTCGCGAGCCCGACGGACGAGGCGAGCACCTCCTCCTGCAGGAGGCGCTGGTGGACCGTCACCGCCGCCACCACGGGCTCGTCGCCGAGCACCGTGAGACGGATCCGGTCGCCGACCGCGAGGCCCGCGTCCCGGCGGGCCTGCTGCACGACGCGCACGACGTCGCGCGCGACCCCCTCGGCCGCGAGCTCCGGCGTCACCTCGGTCGTGAGCACCACCCAGCCCGCGCCCGGCAGCACCGCGGCCGCCGTCCCCGGCGCCTGCTCGCCCACCACGCGCTGCACCTCGAACTCCCCCTCCACCAGCTCGACCCCGCCGGCGACGGCGGTCCCGTCGCCGCGCACCCGGACGTCGCCCGCCTTCGCGGCGCGCAGCGCGACCTGGACCTGCCGGCCCAGCCGTGGCCCCGCCGCGCGGGCGTCGACGACGACGCGCTCCTCGACGCCGCTCGTGGCGTCGGCGGCGTCCGTGAAGACCACCTCCCGCACGTTCACCTCGTCCCGGACGACCTCGGTGAAGGCGGCGACGTCGGCCGCCTGCTCGACGACGACCTCCAGCCGCGCCAGCGGCAGCCGCGTGCGCAGCCCGTGCGCCTTGCGCAGCGACGACGCCGCCGAGCAGACCGCGCGCACGCGGTCCATGGCGCCGACGAGCCCGGGGTCGTGGGCCAGGCCGTGGTCCGTCCCGGACGACGGCCAGTCCTCCAGGTGGACGCTGCGGCCGCCCGTGAGCCCGCGCCAGACCTCCTCCGTGGTCAGCGGCAGCAGCGGCGCCGCGACCCGGCAGACGACCTCGAGCACGTGCGCGAGCGTGTCCATCGCCGCGCCGTCCTCGGCCCAGAAGCGGGCGCGGGAGCGGCGCACGTACCAGTTGGTGAGCACGTCGACGAACTCCCGCACCGCCTCGCAGGCGCCGGCCACGTCGGCCACGTCCATCGCCGCCGTGACGGCGTCGACGAGGTCGGCCGTCCGCGCGACGACGTACCGGTCCAGCGGGTCCGGCGACGGCGGCGCGTCGGTGCGGGCCTCACGGCCCGCGCCGCCGTCCGCCGCGTTGGCGTAGAGCGCGAGGAAGGACCACGCGTTCCACAGCGGGAGCAGCACGGCGCGCACGCCCTCGCGGATGCCGGCCTCGGTGACCACGAGGTTGCCGCCGCGCAGCACGGGCGAGGCCATGAGGAACCAGCGCATGGCGTCCGAGCCGTCGCGGGCGAAGACCTCGCCCACGTCGGGGTAGTTGCGCAGGCTCTTGGACATCTTCTGGCCGTCGTCGCCGAGGACGATGCCGTGGCTGACCACGCGGCGGAAGGCCGGCCGGTCAAACAGCGCCGTCGCCAGCACGTGCATCGTGTAGAACCACCCGCGCGTCTGGCCGATGTACTCCACGACGAAGTCGCCCGGGAAGTGGTGGTCGAACCAGTCGCCGTCCTCGAACGGGGCGTGCACCTGGGCGAACGGCATGGAGCCCGAGTCGAACCAGACGTCGAGGACCTCGGGCACCCGGCGCATCGTCGAGCGCCCCGTGGGGTCGTCGGGGTTCGGCCGGGTCAGGGCGTCGACGTACGGCCGGTGCAGGTCGGTCGGGCGGACCCCGAAGTCGCGCTCCAGCTCGTCGAGGGAGCCGTAGACGTCGGTGCGCGGGTGCGCCGGGTCGTCGGAGACCCACACCGGGATCGGGCTGCCCCAGAACCGGTTGCGGCTGATCGACCAGTCACGGGCGCCCTCGAGCCACTTGCCGAACTGCCCGTCCTTGACGTGGCCGGGCACCCACTCCACCTGCTGGTTGAGCTCGACCATCCGGTCCCGGACCTTCGTCACCTCCACGAACCACGAGGAGACGGCCTTGTAGATGAGCGGGTTCCGGCACCGCCAGCAGTGCGGGTAGGAGTGCACGTAGGAGTCCGCCCGCAGCAGGTGGCCGCGCTCGCGCAGGGTCCGCGTGATCGGGGTGTTCGCCTCGAAGACGTGCTGCCCCTCGAGGTCGGGGACCACGGAGGTGAAGCGGGCGCGGTCGTCGACGGTGAGCACGACGGGGATGCCGTGCTCGGCGCACACCCGCTGGTCGTCCTCGCCGTAGGCGGGCGCCATGTGCACGACGCCGGTGCCGTCCTCGGTCGTCACGTGGTCGCTCGGCACGACGACGTACGCGCGCTCGGTGCCGAAGGTCTCGGCGTCGACGAGGTAGTCGAACAGGGGCGTGTAGCGGCGGCCGACGAGGTCCGCGCCGCGCAGGCGCCCCACGACGCGCTCCTGCGGGTCCTCGCCCAGGTCGAGGGCGCCGGCGTACGCCGCGAGACGCGCCGCGGCCAGGACGTACCGCTCCCCCGCGCCGCCGTCGGCCGCGCCCTCCCCCGCCTCGACGACGACGTAGTCGACGTCCGGGCCGACGGCGACCGCCAGGTTGCTCGGCAGCGTCCACGGCGTCGTCGTCCAGGCCAGCAGGCGCTCGCCCGTCTCCAGCCCGAACCAGACGGTGACCGCCGGGTCCTGCCGCTGGGCGTAGACGTCCTCGTCCATCCGCAGCTCGTGCGTGGACAGCGGCGTCTCGTCCCGCCAGCAGTACGGCAGCACCCGCTGCCCCTGGTAGACGAGGCCCTTGTCGTGGAGCGTCCTGAACGCCCACATCACGCTCTCCATGTAGGAGAGGTCGAGGGTCTTGTAGTCGTGCTCGAAGTCGACCCAGCGCGCCTGACGGGTGACGTAGGCGCGCCACTCGTCGGTGTAGCGCAGCACGCTCTCGCGGCACGCCTCGTTGAAGACCTCGACGCCCATCGCGAGGACGTCGCGGCGACCGCCGATGCCCAGCTGGCGCTCGGCCTCCAGCTCGGCCGGGAGGCCGTGGCAGTCCCAGCCGAACCGGCGCTCGACGCGGCGCCCGCGCATGGTCTGGTACCGCGGGACGACGTCCTTGACGTACCCCGTCAGCAGGTGGCCGTAGTGCGGCAGGCCGTTGGCGAAGGGCGGCCCGTCGTAGAAGACGTACTCGTTGCTCCCGTCCTCGCCGGCGGGGCGCTGCTCCACGCTGGCACGGAAGGTGCCGTCCGCCGCCCAGTGGTCGAGCACGCGCTGCTCGAGCTCGGGCAGCCGCGGCGACGAGGTCACCCCGGGCTCCGGCGAGGGCAGGCCGCAGCTGGCGAGCGGGTAGGTACCGCGCGCCGCGGTCGCGGTGCTCTGGGGGGTCGTCACGGGACTCGTGCCTCCTCGCCCCGGGCGCGCACGCACGCGCCGCGGACACGAGGACGAGGGCCCGGCGTCCGGCCGGCGCTCCCGCGGTACCACCTCGCTTGCGCCGTCCCGGTCCCCATGGGTCGCGGTGCGGCGCCGCTCGTTCTCCAGCGCTGACGGGCTGGTCCCGTCCGGTTCTACTGGGGCGCCCCGCCACGAGGGTCGGGCGCCTGTTCTTCCGGAGGCTCGCCGGTGATGGCCGGGTCGACGCCTGTGCTCGCGAGCGTACGCGCCGACCGGGCCACGGGTCGAGCGGCGCAGGCCGCGCCGGCCTCCGTCGTGCTCAGACGCTGAGCACGACGAGCCCCGCCACGGCGAGGGGCAGGCCCACGAGCAGGAAGACGCCCAGACCCGTGAGGCCCCCTCCCGCGTCCCGGCTGCGGTCGGGGCCGGGGCGCAGGCCGGCTCCGTACACGGTCGCCGCGTCGATCTCCGAGGCCCGCGTGAACGTGTCGTTCGCGGTGATGCCCACGAGGGCGCCGACGCCCACCGCACCCCAGCCCCAGGTGCTCCGGTAGTCGGCCACGCCGAGCGCGGTCAGCACGCCGGCCACGACGGAGACGAGCACGAGCGCGAGCAGCAGACGTACCCCGACCGCTCGCGCCACCGCCCTCGACGTCCGTCCCGCGACCTGCCCGTCCCGCCCGCCGCCTCGCATCCCGGCACGCTACGGGAGGCCAGGCCCGCGCCGGGACGGCCGGAGCGCCCGGTCCGGGACCCACGGGTCCAGGTGGGTCCTCAGTCGCACCTCGCCAGGTCGACGTCGCGCTGCGTCGCCAGCTGCGCCGCCTCGTCCTCGTAGCCCCGGATGGCGTCGACCTTCGCCGCGGACGCCGAGGAGGCGTCGAAGCGGTACCCCAGCCACTCGCGCGCGAGGCGGCGCGCCAGCTCGAGCCCGACGACCCGCTGCCCGAAGCACAGCACCTGGGCGTCGTTGGAGAGCACGGCGCGCTCCACCGAGAAGCTGTCGTGCGCCGTCACCGCGCGCACCCCGGGCACCTTGTTGGCGCTGATGGCCACGCCGAGACCGGTACCGCAGACGAGCAGGGCTCGGTCGGCGTCACCGGCGGCGACGCGGCGGGCGGCCTCGACCGCGACGTGCGGGTACGCCGTCGACTCGTCGCCGTTGACGCCGACGTCCACCACCTCGGCGACGCGCTCGTCGGCCTCGAGGTCCGCCTTCAGCGCGTCCTTGTACTGCACGCCCGCGTCGTCCGCCCCGACGACCACGCGCCAGCCCTGCTCCGCCATGTCTGCTCCTCCGCTCGTCCGTCCCTGGTCGTCCGTCCCCGGGTGATGTCGCCCGAGGGGTGCCGCGCTCGCCCGTCCGGGCCTCGTCCTGGTGCTGCCAACGCGGCCGGCTCGACCACCATGCCCGACCGGCTCAGTCCCGCAGCAGGCCGGTGACGGTCCGGACGACCATCCCGAAGGAGGTCGCCCCCGCGTCCGGCGTCCCGATGCTGCGCTCGGCCAGCGGGCGGGCCCGTCCGACCTTCGGGCGCAGGTCGGCGGTCGCGCGCCCCGCCTCCTGCGCGGCGGTCGCGGCGGCGTCCCAGGCGGCCGGGAGGTCGTCGCCGGCCTCGACGCGCTCGCGCAGGGTCGTCCGGAACGGCTCGATCGCGTCGAGCATCGTCTTGTCCCCGACCTGCGCGCCGCCGAGGCGCAGCAGCACGTCCATCCCGGCGTCGACGGCGTCGACGACGTCGGCGGGCGACGGGCGGGCGTCGTCCCCCACGCGCGTCCCGACCGCGGTGAGCGCCGCGCCCCACAGCACGCCCGACGTCCCCCCGGCGCGGTCCGCCCACGCGCCGCCCGCGGCCCGGAGCACGCCGCCGGCCCCGCGGCCGCGGGACTGCGCCTCGCGCGCCGCGTCGAGCGCGGCGCCGGTGCCGCGGACCATGCCGCGCCCGTGGTCGCCGTCCCCGGCGACGGCGTCGATGCGGCCCAGCTCCTCCTCGGCGTCCGCCATGGCGGCCGCCACGGCCTCGGCGCCGCGCACGACGTCGGGCGCCAGCGAGCGCGACTGCGGGCTGCCGCCCGACTCCTCGTCCGGCGGCGGCGCCGCGGCACGGGCGGCGTCCGCGGCGGAGCGCTCGGAGCCCTGCACGAGGTCGGCCACGGAGCCCTTGCGGTAGGCGGGGGTGTCCGCCGGTGCGCGCCACCACCGCTCGAGGTCCTCGTCGAGCCACATCAGCGTCAAGGAGACGCCGCCCATGTCGAGGCTGGTGACGAGCTCGCCCACCTCCGGCTCGACGACCTCGAGGCCCGCCTCCGACAGCAGCCGCGCGACCGTGCGCCAGAGCACGAAGAGCTCCTCGTACTTCACGGTGCCGAGGCCGTTCAGGACGGCCGCGACCCTCCCGCCGTCGGCGCCCTCCGGCGCCTCGCGCAGCAGCCCCTCGACGAGCTGTCGGGCCAGGTCGGCGGCCGACGGCATGTCCTCGTCCGAGACGCCCGGCTCGCCGTGGATGCCGAGGCCGAGGCTCATCGAGCCCTCCGGCACGCGGAAGAGCGGCTCGTCGGCGCCGGGCATCGTGCAGCCGGAGAAGGCGACGCCGAGGCTGCGCGTGCGGTCGTTGGCCCGGCAGGCGGCCTGCTCGACGCCGTCCAGGTCGAGGCCCTCCTCCGCCGCGGCGGACGCGCACTTGAAGACGGTGACGTCGCCGGCGATGCCGCGCCGCTTGGCGACCTCGTCCGGACCAGCGCTGGCGACGTCGTCGGTGACGGCCAGGTAGCGGGCGTCGTGCCCCTCGCCGCGCAGGTGCTCCACGGCCAGGCCGAAGTTCATGACGTCGCCCGCGTAGTTGCCGGTCGTCAGCAGCACGCCGGCACCGGCGTCGGCGGCCCGCGCGACCGACGCCGCCTCCGAGGCCGACGGCGACGTGAACACGTTGCCGACCACCGCGCCGTCCGCGTACCCCGGTCCCACGACGCCGCAGAAGGCCGGGTAGTGGCCCGAGCCGCCGCCGACGACGACCGCCACCTTGCCTTCGCGGGTGGCGCGCGCGCGGACGACACCACCGGGGACACCGACCACCCTCCCGGCGTGCGCGTCGAGGAAGCCCGCCAGGGCGTCGTCGCTGAAGCTCGCCGGGTCGTCGTGCAGGCGCGTCATCGCGTCTCCGCTCGTTCGCGGCCGGGGCTCGCCCGGCGCCGCCAGGGGCCGTGCCGACGACACGACGCCGGCGTGGGGAAGAACGATAGTGCTGGACGGACGTTCATGCACGAGTCCGGAAGGGTCAGGTCTCGCCCCGGGGCAGGGCGGACAGGCGGCCCACGATGTCGCGCGTCGCCGGGTACAGGTCGGCGAAGGCCGCTGCCAGCTCGTCGTAGAGGCCGCGCAGCGAGGTGTCGGGCTCGACCAGCACACCGGGACGGGACCAGTCGGTGCCCGGTGGCACGACCCCCACGCCCTCGGCTGCCAGGAGCGCCGCGCCGTAGGAGGCGCCGACGGCCTGCGCCGGCACGACCTGGGCCCGTCCCGTGACGTCGCTGACCACCTGGGTCCACAGCCCGCCTCGCGTACCGCCCCCGACCGCGACGAGCGGCCGCTCGCCCGGCGTCCCCGCGGCGGTGCCGAAGAGGTCGAGGACCTGCGCCACGCCGAGCGCGATGCCCTCGAGGCCCGCCCGGTACAGGTGGCCGCGCCCGTGGCGGAGCGTGAGGCCGGCGACGACGCCCCGGGCGCCGGCGTCGAAGACGGGGGTCCGCTCCCCGGCGAGGTAGGGCAGCACGAGCAGGCCCTCGGCCCCCGCTGGCACGGCCCGCGCCTCGGCGAGGAGCTGCTCGAAGGGCACGCCCCCGGTGAGCTGCTGCAGCCAGGCGGTGAGGCTCCCCGCCGTCGCCGTGCCGCCGGAGAGCGTGTACGACCCGGCGTCGAGCCCGCAGGTCGTCCAGAGCGGAGGCCGGCGGCGCAGCTCGGGGAGCACCTGGACGAGGAAGCTCGTCGAGCCGTACATGAGCATGAGGTCACCGGGTCGGCGCACGCCCGCCCCGTGGGCCTCCGCCCACGCGTCGACCGCCCCGGCGACGACGGGCAGGCCGGCGGGCAGCCCCGTCACCTCCGCCGCGGCGCTCGTGACCACCCCGACGACCTCGTCCGGGCGCACGAGGCGAGGGAGCGGCATGTCGCCGAGGACGGCCGGCGCCCAGTCGCGCGACCAGTCCCGCGAGCGCAGGTCGTACAGCGGGTCGCACTGGCTCGCCGAGTGGTGGTCGAGCGCGGTCTCACCCGTCATCCGCGCCGCCACGAAGGAGCTGCACCCGTGCCAGGCGCTCGCCCGGTCCCAGGCCTCCGGGGTGCGGCGTCGCGCCCACAGCAGCTTGGGCCCCAGCGACTGGCTGGACAGCCCGCCGCCGCAGCGCTCCTCCAGGGCCTCGGCACCGAGCAGAGCGGTGAGCTCGTCGACCTCCTCGCCGGCCCGGACGTCGATCCCGTAGAGGACGGCCGGGCCGATGGCGCGCCCGTCCTCGTCGACCAGCACGAGGCAGGGCCCGATACCGGTGGTGCACACCGCGGCGAGCCGGTCCCCGGCAGGGACCTGCGGCACGAGCTCCCCGCACAGGGCGACGACGTCGCCCCACCAGTCCGCGTCGGCGTCCATCTCTGCGCGCCCGGGCACCGGCAGGCTCATGTGGTGGGCCCGCACGGCCACCGCGACGACGTCGCCGTCGGCGCGCACCAGCAGCGCCTTGCTGCTGCTGGTGCCGATGTCGACGCCGAGGACCAGGTCGCTCACGCCACGACCCGCCCGGCCGTGCCGCGTCCCGCCGCGCCACCCCGTCGTCGCACGCGCCGAGCCTAGGTGAGGATGGCGACGACGCAGCGCCCCGGGGCGGCGACCGGCGAGATCCGCCGGCCCGGCGGCTCGCCCCGCCTCGGCACGTCGCCCCGCCTCGGCACGTCGCCCCGCCTCGGCACGTCGCCCCGCCTCGGCACGTCGCCCCGCC